>JAGLHE010000121.1 GCA_023143685.1 Candidatus Omnitrophota bacterium | reverse complement strand
ATCCGGCTATGAGGATAAAGCGGTGTCAAGTTGTCAAAGAAAATCTTGTCTTTGCAACTCTCAGGGTTCTCATAATTAACCGCCTCCACTTTCAAAAGGGCAAAATACTTCTCGCCTTCTTTCGGTGGACGGATGTGGCCGCCAACGTTGTCACCCGTCTTTAAATCAAACCTCCGGATCTGTGAAGGAGAGATGTAAATATCGTCAGGGCACGGCAAGTAGTTGTAGTTCGAGCTGCGCAAGAAACCAAATCCTTCTGAAAGGATTTCCAGGGTTCCCTCTCCGAACATCAACCCGGCTTCCTCGGCTTTTTTCTGCAAAACTTTAAAGATCAAATCCTGCTTTTTGATCCCGCTGATCCCGTTAATGCCCATGTCCTTGGCGAGCTGTGTCAACTCAGACATTTTCATCGCCTTAAGTTTGCTAATATGCAACTTCTCGTCAACCGATGATTTTCTCCCTTCCTTGCCTGAACTTTTCGCCGCTTTTGTTGAAACCTTTTCCATTTTTTCATCTCCCTCTTGATTTTTTTTATTATCTTTTGACAATATTCTTGACATATTCATTCCCCGTTATTTTTGAATACGTTCCAATTTATTGAAAACTTTTTTTACTTGTCCTCGGACCTCTCGAAGAGCCCCCCGGTTATCTATTATTATATCCGCGCGCTGAATCTTTTCCTTCATCGGCATTTGCGCCTTCATTCGCTTCAGAGCCTTTCGTCGGCTCAGCCCATGCCTCTGCTTTACACGCACAAACTGTACTTTTTGATTCGCTTTTACCACAACCACAACATCAACAATCTTATCCATCTTCGCCTCAAACAACAACGGCACCTCCACGACAAAAACCTTTTCACGGTTTTTCTGACGAAACGCCTTAATCTCTTTTTTGATTTCGCGAATCACAACAGGGTGAACAATCCCCTCGAGGTGTTTGCGTTTTGCAGCATTATTAAAAATTATCGCGGCTAATTTTTTTCGATCAATATCCTTACCAGCAAGAATCTCCTCACCAAAAGTATTTACTACCTTTTTAAAACAAGGGCTTCCACATCTTAAAAGATCGTGAACAATATCGTCCGCATTTAAAACTTTAGCCCCCAGGGACGCAAATATTTCAGCGGCCGTGGTCTTACCTGTACCTAACCCTCCTGTCAATCCCACAATAACCATGTCCGGCATCCTTTATTTTATGCCCGTGAAGGAATTTCGTTTGGAGCCTTTGAAATTCCTATACTACAAAAAACATTGATGGTACAACCCTAAATACTGCTTCGCTGATTCTTTCCAGGAAAAATCATACGTAAACGCCTTCTCAACCAACGCGGCAAACGCTGACCGGCCCTGATAAAAGTCAACAGCCCCGGAGACAACAGACACAAAAGCATCCTTTGTGTACTCATCAAAAACGAATCCGTTGCCGTCCTGATCAAACGGTGTAACCGTATCAGCAAGGCCTCCGGTACGGTGCACTACAGGAATCGTTCCATAACGCAAGCTGATCATTTGACTCAAGCCGCAAGGCTCGTACTGCGACGGCATTAAAAAGAAATCACTCCCCGCATAAATCTGATGCGCCATTTTCTCATCAAAAGCAATATTCACCGAAATCTTATCCGGATATCGCGCCGCCAACTCCTTAAGCAACAATTCATATTTTTCTTCCCCGACGCCCAAAAAAACAAATTGGATATCTTGCGCGATGATGTCCTCCATCGCTTCCTCAATCAAATCAATCCCCTTCTGATGGGAAAGACGGCCAACAAATCCAAAAACAGGGACCTCCGGCTTAATCGCAAGCTTGGCCATTTTCTGCAAAGCGTGTTTATTTTTTCGCTTACCCTCAAGCCCTTCCTTCGAATATTTCGAAGCCAATAATGAATCGGCCTTCGGGTTCCAGATCGAATAATCCAAACCATTCAAAATACCGATCATGCTTTCTTCCCTCGCCCGCAAAACATCGTCCAGGCCACACCCTTGTTCCTTTGTCTGAATCTCCTTCGCGTAAGTCGGGCTTACCGTTGTCACAAGATCACTCGTTACAATCCCGGCTTTCAACAAACTCATCTTTCCAAAAAACTCAAACCCCGCATCGTCGAACACGTCTTGCGACAAATTCAATTTCGCGAATTCTTCTTCAGGAAAAAGGCCTTGATACGCCAAATTATGCAACGATATCACAGTCTTCATTTCCTTGTAAAACGGATCCTCTTGCAAGGCATATTTCACATAAACCGGAATTAACGCCGTCTGCCAATCATGAGAATGCAAAATATCCGCTTTAATCTCTTGCTGTTTTAAAACCTCCAAAGACTTCTGACAAAAACACTGAAACCTCTCCAAGTTATCCGCATAATCTCCCGACGGGTCACCATACAATCCCTCGCGCCCGAACAACTCATCATTCTTAATAAAAAAAACCCGGATATACTCCCCCATCCACGTCAGATAAACACCAGGGCTTACCTCTTGCACATTCTTGTGGTCAAGTTCAACACATTTATAATACGGCAAAAAAACCACAACCGCGTTACCCAGCTGCTCATAGGCCAACGGCAACGCCCCGCATACATCCGCCATACCACCTGTCTTGGCGAAAGGGAAAACTTCTGAAGAAAAAAATACAATTTTCATATTTCGACTCGGCTATGAGCTATGGGCTTCGCTTAACGCAAAGCTATTTTCCCGCAGCTCTAAACATACGCCCTAAACCCTTTCCATTTCCAACCAATTAGGGCCTTTCTTTATCGTGGCCTTAATCGGAACCGATAATTCAATCGCGTTTTCCATATGCTCACGGACAATCGCGACCACTGCGCGCTCCTCGGCCCTGGGGACATCAAACACAATTTCATCATGTACGCTAATAATCATGCGCGCGTCCAACCCTTGTTTTTCAATCTCATTATAGACTCGGATCATCGCAAGCTTAATCAAATCCGCGGCTGACCCTTGCACCGGAGTGTTGATCGCCTGACGTTGGGCAAACTGACGAATCGACATGTTCGAATTATTAATTTCAGGAATATACCGTCGACGGTTCAGCAACGTTACCACGTATCCCTTCTCTTCACACTTTGCAATCTCCTGGTCCATAAACGCCTTAACCCCGGGATACCTCAAAAAATACCGATCAATAAAATCCTGCGCTTGCGGCTGCGGCACACCTAAATCTTTCGCCAACCCAAACGCGCTCATCCCATAGGTAATACCAAAATTCACTCGCTTCGCCGACGTGCGCATCTGCGGCGTGACATCTTTTTCGTCAACATTAAAAATTAATGCAGCTGTAAAATCATGGATGTCCTGGTCTTCCTGAAACGCGCGGACAAGATTCTCATCGCCTGAAAGATGCGCCAAAACACGCAACTCGATCTGAGAATAATCCGCGGAAATAATCTCGCGGTCCTTTCCGGATGAGATAAAAGCCTTACGGATCTGACGGCCAAGCTCGGTGCGGATCGGAATATTCTGCAAATTCGGATTACTTGAACTTAATCGGCCCGTATCTGTCCCGGTCTGGTTAAATAACGCATGAATCCGCCCCGTCGCGTCACTTATCATTTTCGGCAACGCATCAATATATGTTGACTTCAACTTTGCCAACTGGCGGTATTCCAAAACCAAAGAGGGCAGAGGATGTTTCGGCGCCAAACGATTCAAGACCTCCTCATTCGTCGAGTATCCTGTTTTAGTTTTTTTAATAACCGGCAGGCCCAGCTTTTCAAACAAAATATGGCTTAACTGTTTTGGCGAATTAAGATTAAATTCTTCGCCGGCCAAAGAAAACAATTCCTGAGTTAACTGCGCAATCTTCTCATCACACGACGACGACAACTGCCCAAGCAATTTCCGGTCAACCTTAACCCCTTCTTCTTCCATACAAAACAACACATGCGCAAGCGGCATCTCGATATCATCAAACAACGACAAAAGATCTTTTGCCTTTAACGCCGCGACCATCGGCGCGTGCAACTGAAAAAAAGCATTTACCTCCTGGAACAAACGATTCGTTTCCGACAAAGATATTTTCAAATATTCCCACGCCAGCGCACCCGGATCATTGACCGCCTTTGACGGCATCAACAAATAGCCGGCGAGCAAACAGTCAAAAACTTTCCCCTTAACATCGCATCCGTTTCGGCACAAAATCTTACGCAACATTTTAATATCATAAGCAATTTTAAGAATTTCCTCACCCTCAAAAATCTCCTTCAGAAACGCCCAACAATCTTTCGCCACACAAAAGACCTCTTCACCGCCGAGAGAAATTGCCATCCGCGCCGCATTCATGTCGTCTTGATCAACAGTCTCAATCGCAAACGCAAACCGGCCTGCCGCAACCACCGCCCCGACAAGCTTCTCTGCCTCTTTTTTCGACGAGACATTAACCACCGTCCATTCCTGCGCCTGAACACTTTGCTGACCAGCCAATTCACTAACAAACTTACGAAACTCAAGATCATTAAAAATCTTAAGCAACCGTTCCCCATCCGGCTGTGTAACCTGCATATCCTCGACTGCGATATGGATCGGCGCGCCTGTCTCCAGCAACGCCAACTCCTTACTAAAAAACGCTGCTTCCTTCTGATCACGCAACTTCTCACTAACACGCGCGGGCGTCACCTCGTCAATATTGTCAAAGATCCTTTCAAGGCTACCAAACTGATTAATCAGCTTTCTAGCTGAAACCTGGCCGATCCCATTCACACCCGGAATATTATCGCTTTTATCCCCTGCCAACCCGATATAATCCGGAATAGTCGTGGGTTTGAAACCCAACATTTCTTCAATTTCCTGCGCGTCAAAAATCTTATCCTTACGCGCGCTAAACACTTTCACCTTGTCCCCCACCAGCTGAAACATATCTTTATCATCGCTGACAATCACCACTTCCAGATTATCCTTCTTGATATTTTCAACGATAGTCGCGATAATATCATCCGCCTCAAAACCACCCAACTCAAAAATCGGCAAATTATACGCCTCCACAACCTCTTTAATCAACGGGAGCTGTGTAATCAAATCATCCGGCATCTTCGGGCGATGGATTTTATACTCTTCAAACTTTTCCTGCCGATGGGTTCTGGCCTTCACATCAAAACACACTGCCATGTGTGTTGGCTCATAATCACGCAAAATCTTTTTAAGCGTGCTGATAAATCCATAAACCGCGTTGGTTGCCTGCCCTTTACTAGTTGCCAAACCTTTAATCGCAAAATACGACCGGTAACACAACGCATGGGCATCGATAAGAAAAAGTCGAGAAGAAGACATTCGTAAAACCCTAATTATTCATCTTTGTAAAATTTTTTAAAATTATTATTTCGATAATTGAACTGGCTCGCTTGGAATGATGGTGAGTATCTGCTGAAACTTTTGTTTTGCGGATTTAACCTCTCCTGATTCTAACTGCTTAATCGCATCCTCTGTCCGTTTTTTTATATCGTCAATTTGCTGATTATATTTAGCCCTCTTAATGGCCTTTAAAATTTTAGGATTTTCAGGTGTTATGGCTAACGCTTTACCAAACTCCTCGATGCCTGTCTGCCACTGTTTTCCGGCAACAAGCTTCTGGCCTTGCAGATAATGATTATTTGCTCTGATAATTTGCAGCTCAAACTCCTGTTGCGCCTTTACCGCAATCTCATGATTCAACTTCCTTACTTCGTGGCGCACAGCATCACGCTTAAACTTCGGATCCAGCTCATACAACTCTGCTCGCGCCTTTTCCTTCCACGGATCCCCGTCCGGCGCTAACTGAAACCGTTTAAGAAAGAACTTAATCGATTGCTTCTCATCATTCCTGTCCTTATAAAAATACGCCAAGTTTGTGTACGGCGCTAAATA
>JAGLHE010000120.1 GCA_023143685.1 Candidatus Omnitrophota bacterium | reverse complement strand
TACACAACACCAATGTCATTATAAATCACCGCACTCTTCAACCCTAACGACATCGCTTTCGAATAATACGTTAAGGCTTCATGCAAATTGCCTTTTTTTTGCTCAGCATATCCTTTAAGACGATACTCTTCCGCTGTATTATCAAATGTGTCTGCGAAAACTTCGGATTGAAAGGCAAATAAGGATACAACCAGGATAAGAATCAAGACCAACAAAGGACGTAAGCCCTTTATATCAACATGTATAGGATAATACATAAACATAGATTTTTCAAGAAAAAATATTAGTGTCCGATAAAATTTTAACCCTGCCCATCACCATCATTTTCTTCCTGAATTTCACAGGAAGCCACTCCACCTACTGCCCTCTCTTGCTCCACATCATCAGCCTCAAAAGGGCTAGACTGGCCCTCTTCAACCTGTTCTGGCACATCATCTTGTAAAGAAAAGGCCTCCCTGATCTCTGCCGCATCCACCTGATCCCGGACAAACTGAAGCATCTTTTCTTTTTCACCATCTGCATTCACCAAAACCGCGCCAACCAACTTCTGCTCCTCAAAAAAAACTTTTTTATAAATATTTGACTCTTCTTCGCGCGTATCAAACGATTCAGCACCTTCCTTACTTACTGTTTCCCCAACCAATGTCACCGTTGCCTCCCCAATTTTGAATGAACTTACCGCCACTGGAGCCTTCTCTTCAACCTCTTGCCCGAGGATACCAGCAGCAACAACACGCCCTTGCTGCTCTAAAATCTCTTCATACGCATCCGAGCTTTTCAAACACGCGCTGACCTGAACATCACACAACCGATCAACCGCGAAAATGTCATCCATGTTCGTTTTGTATGCCGCATCAACTTTAACCGTTTTATCCATTTCAAGATCCGAACCCTTAAGTAACCGCAAATCCTGAGGCGCATCCCCCAAAACAATAATCTGACTTGCAAGCACCTTACCTGAGTGCAACCTCACAGCTTTAGCCTCCATGTCCCCCAAGATTTCAACAATACTATTTTGGTCAACAACACGCACCCCATGTTCTTCCACCAATCCACGGACCACCTGTGCTGACGTCTCATCTAAAACAGACGCTAAAATTTGTTCACCCGGCACAACCCAAATGATTTCCCGGTTTTCACTTTGCATCGCACACGCCATTTTAAGGGCTAAAAGACTATCTGATTCTAAAACAACCGTATCCGTGATCGGCACAACTTTTTGCAGCTTTTCTACATCTTCCAAACGGTCGAGGTTAAATACACCGGATTTGCCTGCCCCCTTGGCCATATCAAGTGCGTTAACACCCATATCCGCAATAATCAACGCGTCAAAGCCAAACGACTCTTTTTCCTCGACGACAATACATTTTTTTCTTAAACTAAACCGCACTACACTTTTATCTGAAAGAAAAATCTTCTTGCGCGAATACTCTTCTTGTTTTTGACAACAGACCTGATCTTGCCCAATATCGCCTGCTATAAAATCAGCTAAAAGCTGCGGACGATACGGTAAAGGCCCTTTATTCAAAAAGATCGTCACTTCGATTGACGAATCTTGTGCCTTGATTTCTTCAGCAGCCCTTAGCCCGGCAGCTGAACTTCCAACAACAATAACTCTTTTCATGTTACGATTTAATCCCCTTTTGCATTTTATACGCTTCAATACCATTACGCATAAGCATCACCACTGTGACCGGCCCAACACCGCCAGGGACAGGAGTAATGTAAGACGCTTTTTGCGAAGCAGACTTAAAACAAACATCGCCGACCATCTTATCACCCAACTGGTTAATCCCGACATCCACAACAATCGCGCCATCCTTAATCTTATCCCCTTTTATCAACTCGGCCTTGCCCACTGCCACGACCAAAATATCCGCCCGCGCAAGATGTTCATCCAAACGACCGGCTTCACTCGTCGCGATATGACAAACCGAAACCGTTGCCATCTGCCTCAAAAAAAGCAAACTTAACGGCTTACCCACAATCTCACTCGCGCCAACAATCACAACTTCTTTACCGCGCACATCCATACCGGTTGATTTAATATGTTCCATCACTGCCGCCGGTGTGCACGGTATCATCTCCGTCTCGCCAAGAAGCATTTTACCGACATTCGTCGCGTTAATCCCCTCAACATCTTTAGCCACATCCAAACAATTTGCAACCTTACGATAATCAATATGGCCAGGGATGGGTTTATGAATCATAATCCCGTTAACACTTTCATCGTCATTCAATTTCCGGACATAGGCGATGAGATCTTCTTGTGATATATCCTGCGCAAGGTTTGCTAACTCATAACAAATCCCAATTTGTTCGGCAATACGTTTTTGCGAATTAGCATACGCGCATGCACCGTGAGTTTCACCGATCATCACATTAATCATCCTCGGCACAGCGCCAGTCTTTTCTTTCAAACCAACAACTTCCTGGCGCAGCTGTTCCTTTAATTCTTTCGCCAAAACACGGCCATCTAAAATCTTTGCAGGCACCTTTTACCCCTGGTTAATTTTCACGTTAATCATCGCAGACTTATACGCCGCCAACAACAATTCCACAGCAACTTCCACGTCACTGACAAGATACTTGTTCCCCTTCTCAACAAGAAAAGGGGTTAAGTCAACAGCTTTGCAACACAGCTTACTGACTTCTAACGGAACCTTCTGAGCCTGGCGCGACGCCGCCTTCTTTTCCCGAGCGGTTCCTTTTCGCGCAGCAACAACTTTTAAATACGCCTGGGCATCCAAATCCACGCATTCTAAAAGACGTTTACGAAACGCTTCACTCTTTTCCAAAATCTTTTCAATCCGTTTCTCAACCGCCTTTGACGCCCCTTTTCCTAAAGAATAACGAGCCACCATAGCAATCAATGCCACACCGGTTGAAGCTGTCAACGCTGCGGCTGATCCCCCGCCAGGCGTAGGATTTCTGGAAGCCAGGACATCTAAATACTCTTTTAAAGTATGGCTCTTATATTTTTTCATAACAATCTAAAAGTAAGATATATATTTATATGGAATGGAACTGGCCTGATAATCCGGGTAGAATTTTACACAATTTTCAAATCACTTCATGATAACCCAAACCCTGCGTTTTTTCAATAACTTATACACTTTTTTGCATGCAAACAGAGCTATTTTAATCCTCCCACCAACCTTTAATACATGCGAAGGATCCTACGCTTCAAAGGCATGCTGAACAAAATCAATCACAGGCCCGCCATCTTCATAAATGGCAATAGCAACAACATCAAACTGGACCTTACAATCCTCCCATCCCTTCTCTTGCAAGTACCACGCCGCTGTCCGGATAATCCTTCGCTGCTTAGCCCTAGAGATCGCCTCTAGCCCGCTTCCACAAGACAAAGATTCACGCGTTTTAACCTCAACAAAACACACCGCGTCCTTGTCCTTGGCAACAATATCAATCTCACCGAACGGAACTCTATAATTTTGCTGAACAATAGAATATCCCTGGCGTTTTAAAAAATCAACAGCCAAGCTCTCGCCACGCGCCCCCAATGACATTTCCATTACTTTTTATCCTTCAGCGGTTAACCCGGAAACTTCTACGATGGATCATCGACAGTCCATGTTCACAAATCGCCTGCCGATGTTGCTTTGTGGGGTATCCTTTATGTTTATTAAAATGATACCGGGGGAATTCCTGATGATAAATATTTAGCATACGGTCTCGCGTGACCTTGGCAACAATTGACGCGCAAGAAATCGATAAACTCACACGGTCGCCACCCACTATCGGCATATATTGATACGGAAGGTCTGTTTTAAAACGATTACCGTCAATCAGCAAACATGTCTTTCCGGCAAAATGTTCATGTCCGCTCGCCCGATGCGGCAGACGCGCAACAAGATCAACAACCGCATTATTCATCGCTAAATACGTTGCCTCTAAAATATTAACAGCGTCTATGACTGCCTCATTCATCATTCCGATGCCGACATATCCTTTTTCAAAAATCTCACAAAAGGCTTTTTCACGCTGACGATGCGTCATTTTTTTGGAATCATCAATCCTTGCTTCAAAATCATATGTCTTAAGAAACACCGCAGCTGCCACAACAGGGCCGGCTAAAGGGCCACGGCCGGCTTCATCCACACCAACAATAAACTGATATCCTTTTTGTTTGACCAAATTTTCGTAATGAAGGTTACTTTCAGGTGAGCTTTCCATAAACACTTTGGGGAAGAAAAAAAACACCACGCAGATTTGAAATCTACGTGGTTTAAAGGTTCACGCCCTAATCAATACGTTTCTTAACTCTGGCTTTCTTTCCAATACGGTCACGCAAATAATATAATTTCGCACGGCTTACTTGCCCTTTGCTGACAACTTCAATACTTTCAATCATTGGGGAATGTACAGGAAAAGTTCTTTCAACACCTTCACCAAAAGCCAATTTACGGGTTGTAAAAGTTTCTCTTGCACCCGTACCGCTTTTACGGATAACCGTTCCGGAATAAGGATGAACACGCACTTTTTCAGCCTCAACAACCTTAACACGCATTTTAATCGTGTCTCCAATTTCCAATTCCGGCAAATCCGTTCGGATCTGTCTCTTTTCAATAGCTTTAATCTTTTCTGCAGCGTTCACGATTCAATCCTCCTTTAAACAAAATAACAGACTCGCGCCATTAATCCCAATATATTACATATTACATAATTTAAAATGAAATTCGAGTGTAAACGATAAACCCTATTCTGTCAACAAAAATAAATATACCTAATTTTTAAAAAACTATGCCCACCCTCTCAACCCTTTACACGTCGCAAAAATAATGGTATAGTCATTTTCATAATTGACATCCAAGAAAGGGTTCTTTCAACTTTTATGCCAAAACCTCATATACTTATATTCGATTTTGACGGCACGATTGCAGATACACACCATTATATAATCAATATTGCTAACCGTCTTTGTGAAGAATTCCATTACAAGCCTATCCATCCGGACGAGATAGAAGCCTTAAAAGACAAAACTTCACAAGAAATCATCAGACTCCTGAAAGTTCCTCTCCTTAAAATCCCTGCTATCCTGGCACGGGCTAAAAAGGAATTTCATAAAGGGATTTCCAATATCCAACCTATCGATGGACTCACGGAGATCCTCTCTCAACTCAACGAACAAAACTTTTCAATGGGGATACTCTCTTCTAACTCCTGTGAAAATATCACTAAGTTTCTTGCTGAGAATGACCTTGACTTCTTCAACTTTATCCACACCACTTCCAATGTCTGGGGTAAAAACAAATCCCTAAAAAAACTGATCAAAGAACTCGAGTTTACTGCCGATGATATTATTTATATCGGAGATGAAACCCGGGATATCACAGCCGCTAAAAAACTCGGCGTAAAAGTTGCTGCTGTTACATGGGGGTACAATTCCAGTAAGGTCTTGGAAAAACATCATCCTCACTTTATCGTTCACAGCCCTGAAGAATTGTTTGAACTATGCATGCAACTCGAAAAAGAACCTGCCTAATATTCTCCCCCCCATATTTATCCTCCAAAAATTAACGATGTCTGCGTGTAAAAAACACCTGCAATACATGCGGTTAAAAGGCATGCCAGCGTCGCCCCTAAAAGCGCGCGCAAAGAGACCTGTGCCAAGACTCCCTTTTTTTCTTCTGCCAAAGCCGATATTCCACCGACAAATATTGCCATTGACGCCAAATGCGCAAACCCGCAAAGAGCGTAAGCTGTCACCACCGCAGACCGTGGGTGGCTAAACACATTGTCAGCCATTGCTGCCGCTAAATCCTGATATGCCACAACCTCTGTAACAATAACGCGCTCCGCTATAATCTTTGAAGCGACCCCGGCGTCCTGCAAAGGGATCCCTAACAAAAGGACAAACGGATAAAAGATATACCCCAAAAGGCCTTTCAGTGACCAATCAATCGTAAGGCCGGCTATGGCATTAATCTTTCCTCCTATACCGCCAAGGATCAAATCAAAAAGCGCGACCAACCCTAACACCGCGATTAATAAAGCGGTAATCCCGACAATCATCTTAACACCGGCATTCGCGCCATTAATAACCGCTTCAAACAAATTATTATCTTTTTCATAATGCGGGTGAATATCCTCACCCAATGTTTTTGGCTGCTCTGATTCCGGGACCAACATCTTTGACATCACCAGGGCGGCCGGCGCTGAAAGCAGTGAAGCTGAGACCAGGTGGGCTGCGATTGTCGGGAACACACCCTGCAGCGTAAAAACATACAGGCCCAAAACACTCGACGCCACAGTTGCCATCCCAACGGTCAGAATCGTACACGCTTCGGAACGCGTCATATCTTTCAGATGCGGTTTAACGGTTAACGCGGCCTCGATCCCTACAAAAATATTGCTCGCCGCGACAACCGATTCCACACCTGAAATCTTCATCAACTTTGTAAACACACGCGCAAACCCACGAATAATAACCGGCATGATGTTAAAATAATAAAGAATAGCTACCAGGCTGGAAAAGAAAATGATCGTTGGAAATGCTTGAAACGCAAGAATAAACCCTAAAGAACCCTGCCCTAACGCATCAACTTCTCCTGGCGAGAATGCAAGCCGGCCAAAAACAAATTTTGCCCCTGCGGTCGCGGACCCCAAAATTTGAACAACCACATCATTCAGGAACAAAAAGAACTTTGCCCCCACCGGCACCACAAAAACAAAAAGGGCAATCAGGAATTGCAACCCGATGCCCCAACCAACAACTTTATAATTTAATGCCTTGCGGTTTTCAGACAACCCCCAGGCAATCGCCAAAAACCCCACCATCCCCAACAAACTGATAAAATTATAAATATCCATAAATCATCACCCCATTAAATCCGGTCTTATTTTTTTGGTACGCGCCTTGGCTTTTCTGTGGCGCCAATCATTGATATCTTTGTGGTGGCCGGATAAAAGAACTTGTGGGACTTTCATGTCTTTATAATTAGCTGGCCGGGTGTACTGCGGATATTCCAAAAGACCTTTTTCAAATGACTCTTCAGCGAGCGACTCTTCTTTACCTAAAACACCGGGGATCAAACGTGTCACAGAATCAACGATCACCATTGCCGGGATCTCGCCACCGGTTAACACATAATCACCGATTGAAATACTTTCATCGACTAATGCCTCACGCACACGCTCATCAATTCCTTCATAATGCCCGCACAGGATAATAAGATTCTTTTCTTTAGACAACTTGTGTGCCATCTTTTGAGTTAACGGTTTGCCGCCGGCACAAGTTAAAATGACTTTAGCCTTTCGCCTTCCTTTAATCTTTTTGACCGCGTCAAAGATCGGTTGAGGCGTCATTACCATGCCCGGGCCGCCGCCAAACGGACGATCATCCACTTTTTTATGTTTATCCTTGGTGTAATCACGCAAATCATGCACCGCAATCTGCACCTTTTTAGCGCCCTGAGCCCTTTTAAGGATAGACTCATTCACAACAGGTTTAAACATGTTTGGAAAAATGGTTATGATATCGAATTTAAGCATAATAAAAACCGTATTCTGTGAGCCGTGTCACGTAGTACCCGGTAAAATAAGCTCGCTTGATATTTT
>JAGLHE010000012.1 GCA_023143685.1 Candidatus Omnitrophota bacterium | reverse complement strand
GCGAAATTTGCCAAATCCGCTATTTTAGAAGATATAGAGGCAGGGATAGACCTGGTTGTGTGTATTAGCGAAGGGGTTCCTGTTTATGACATGATTGAAGTAGATCGTGCGTTGCGTCAAAGTTCAACCCGTTTGATTGGGCCGAATTGTCCTGGCGTTATTTCTCCAGGGCAATCAAAAGTTGGTATTATGCCAGGGCATATTCATACCCCGGGCCCTATCGGTGTTGTTTCCAGAAGCGGAACCTTAACCTATGAAGTTGTTTATAACTTGACCTTAAGTGGTATCGGTCAATCGAGCTGTGTTGGGCTGGGAGGGGATCCGGTTATCGGCACGCGATTCATAGATGTATTGGAAATGTTTATGCATGATGAGGATACGAAAGGGATTGTGATTGTCGGCGAGATTGGTGGAGAAGACGAACAGTTGGCAGCGCAATATATAAAAGAAAATGTTACAAAACCGGTTGTTGGTTTTATTGCCGGAAAAACAGCACCTAAGGGTAAGCGTATGGGGCATGCCGGAGCGATTATTTCTTCAGGAGGCAATACTGCTGCTGCCAAAATTGCTGTCCTGGAAGAGGCAGGTGTGGCTGTAGTAAATATGCCGGATGAAATGCCCGCAATCTTTAAAGAAAAATTAATATAAGTTTTTTCTCTCAGAATGAAATCCTTCCTATAGTACGTTAATTTAAAGCAGAGTGTTTTAAGTGTGACAACTCTATGCCGAAATTAAAAAACATTTATATCTCTTCAATTTATCAAAATGCCGGAAAAACTATGGTAGCTTTAGGGATGTACCATATTTTCCGGGAATACCGGCTGCGGACAGCTTTTTTGAAACCTGTTGGACAGCAGACGGTCCCGTTTCATAATCGCGAAGTGGATAAAGATAGTTATCTTATCGGAGAGGTGTATCGGTGCCGGCGACAAATTGCGAAAATGAGCCCGGTCACGATCGGCCAGGGGTTTACTGAAAAATATATTCTTAATCCTCAGAAAGAAGAGTTGATCGACAAGATTGGAGCGTCTTTTCGAAGTCTTGTGAAAGGCAAAGACGCTATTATCGTTGAGGGGACAGGACATGCAGGGGTTGGCTCGGTGATTGATTTGTCGAATGCGGATGTCGCGCGGTTTTTAGGATCCAAGGTTGTGATCGTGTGCGAGGGGGGGATTGGGCGCAGCATTGATGAAATTATGTTGAACAAAGCCTTGTTTGATTTGTGTGGTGTTGAGATCCTGGGTGTGATCGTTAATAAAGTCTTACCGGAGAAATATGAAAGAATTAAAAAAATTTTAGGCCAGGGATTAAAAAATAAAGGCCTGGAATTGTTAGGTGTGATTCCTGTGGCCCCTTTGTTAAGCGCGCCGACCATCGGGCAGGTTATGAATAAACTAAATTTGCAGCTGTTGTGTGGGCAAGGGAGTTTGAGCCGGCGGGTTAAAAATACTATTGTAGCCGCTATGGAACCATCAAATATGATCAATTATTTGGCAGAAGGAACGCTTGTGTTAACGTCTGGCGATCGCGTGGATAATATTATGACAGCGGTGAGTTCGCATTTGATCACGCGAGGAAAAAAGATCAGGGTTTCAGGGATTATTCTTTCCGGGGGGTTAACGCCGGAGCCTAAGATTTTAGAGCTTTTGCGAAAAAGCAAGATCCCGATGCTTCTTTCTAGCGATGATACATATACAGTCGCGGGGAGAGTCGAGAGTTTGATTTGTAAAATTCAGAAAACAGATAAAGATAAAATCTTAGAAGCGCGCCGTTTAATAAAAGAATATGTTGATATAGATAAAATTTTTGCCAATCTATAGGACAAGTTTATGATGATACAAAGGGAAAGACAAAGTTCGGTTTATATCCTTGACGGGGTGCGTACAGCAATGGCGAACCCTTTTCAGGGGTTTCGCAATGTTACGGTTGCCCAGATGGCAGCGGCCATTATCTGTGAACTTGTCAGTCGAAACAAAATAAAAAAGAGCCTTATCTCCGAGGTGATTTTGGGAAACGCTGTTTCTGCGGGGACCGGCCAGAATTTTGCAAGACAAGCCGTTTTTTTGTCAGGATTCCCGTTATCTATTCCGGCTTATTGTGTAAGTAATGTTTGTGGTTCGGGATTGCAGGCTGTTGTTTTGGCTATGCAATCAGCTCTTTTTCATAACACTGGTATTATTGTCGCGGGTGGCGCAGAAAATGTCACACGTTCTCCACATATGTTGTCCAAGGATGACGAGGTCGCTTTAAAGGATAAGACACCGATTGACAGCCTGATTTACGATGCTTTGTGGTGTTTGATGACAGGCAAACATATGGGCGAACTCTGTGAGGACATGGCGCGGCAGCACAAAATTTCCCGACAGGAACAAGATTTGTATTCCTTGCAAAGCCATCAAAAGGCATGCGCGGCGGCTGAGCAGGGAAAATTCCAGAAGGAGATTGTTCCTGTTGATGTTGCGCCTAATCAAATTGTTGCCAGGGATGAACGGCCTCGCCGGAATGTGACTATAGAAAGTTTTGCAGGCTTGCCACCCGGTTTTAAGGAGAAGGGGACTGTGACAGCCGGGAATTCTGCTTCGCCATGTGATGGCGCAAGCGCTGTTCTTGTAGCGTCGGAAGAAACGGTTAAGAAAGAAAAGCTTCGGCCTTTGGCGAAAATTGTTGCGACAGCTACGGTAGCAGGAAAGCCGGAAGATTCTTTTACGGTGTGTATCCCGGCGATAAAGAAGTGTTTGAAAAATTGTCAGTGGACCGTTAAAGATGTTGATCTTTTTGAAATCAGTGAGGCGTTTGCCGCACAGATTATTCTTGTTCAAAAGAAATTGCAGATCCCGGAGGATAAATTAAATATTTGGGGTGGAGATATCGCCTTAGGGCATGCCTTGGGAGCAGCCGGGACGAGGATATTAACAACATTGATGCACGCACTCATTGATCAAGGGAAGAAAAAAGGAATTGCCGGTATTTGTTTTGGCGGTGGAGGAGCTATCGCGGTTGCGATTGAAATGGTGTGAGGGGTTTAACCCGAATGCAAAATCCGGGTTAAAAGATGTCAGGCCTTATTTGAAAAAAAGAAAATCTTTCGTGGAAGTTATCCAAATAAAAAAAGGTAAAGATATTAAGCTTAAAGGAGCTGCGGAAAAGCAGGTCGAAGAGCTTGACCTGCCGAAGCAGGTCGCTATTCAGCCGCCGGATTTTCGTGGGGTCCGTTTACGGCTGCGTGTAAAGGAAGGCGATGTTGTAAAGGTCGGGACACCTGTTTTAGAGGATAAAGATTGCACTCAAGTTCATGTTGTTTCTCCTGTTAGCGGGAAAGTTGTTGCGATTAACCGTGGTGAAAAGCGCGCGTTGTTGCAGGTTGTAATTGAAACAGATGGGAAACAAGAAACAGTTGCATTTAAAAAACATCCTGCAGAAAACATCCCGTTGATGTCGCATAAAGAAATTGTGTCCTGTCTGCTAGAGGGCGGTGTGTGGCCAGTGTTGAGGCAGAGGCCGTTTTCTAAAATTGCGCGGGTTGATCAAAAGCCAAAATCAATTTTTGTGCACGCAATGAATACAGAGCCGTTGGCTATGGATGTGGATTATCGACTTAATGGCCAGGCCAAAGGGTTTCATACAGGCTTGGATATTTTAGCAAAACTGACAGAAGGATCTGTGCACGTCTGTTTTCACAAAGAGGCTTCTTCTGACGCGCTTGCGAATTTCCCCTCTTCTTCAAAAATTAAATATCATAGATTTGATGGCCCGCATCCGGCTGGAAATGTCGGCACCCATATTCACCATGTCGACCCTGTTCATAAGGGAGAGTTTGTCTGGTTTGTGGAAGCGGAAGATGTTTTGCGTATTGCGAAACTTTTTGTTGAAGGTGTTTTTTCTCCAGTCAAAGTTGTTGTGACAACCGGAGAAGGTGTTGAAAAACGTGTTTATAAAAAGACGATCATAGGCGCGCCTGTTAGTCATATTATCGGAGAAGCAGCGAAATCAAACATGCGGTACATTTCCGGAAGCGTTTTAACAGGGATCAATGTCGGGGCGCAAGGGTACGTGTGTTTTTATGATTCACAAATAACGGTTATCCCCGAGGGAGGAAAAAGAGAAATCCTGGGTTGGGCATTGCCGGGATTGAATAAATATAGTTTTTCAAAGACATTCGCATCCTCATTAATAAACAAGAATGAGGATGTTTCTTTAGATGCGGATGAACACGGTGGGCATCGTGCTATTGTTTTTAATAGTGTTTATGATGATTATGTCGCCTTGGATGTGATGACGTATTTTCTTCTTAAGGCCGCATTATCCGGGGATATTGAAGAGGCAGAGCGGTTAGGGATCCTTGAATGTGATGAAGAAGATTTTGCGTTAGCGACATTTGCTTGTCCGTCAAAAACAGATGTTGGCGGGATCATTCGTGAAGGTTTGGATTTGATTGAAAAAGAAGGGTAGGATGTTGTCTTTCTTGGAATTTTGATAAGCGACAACATGGTACATAGTTAATGGCGAATGGTTAATATTTTTATAAAGAATGTCATCCCAGTAGCTATTTATAATTAACAATTAATTATTTTTATGATAATGAAGAAGTTGGCAAAATTATTTGAAAAAGGCGGCAAGCTGGAGAAGCTTTATCCTTTATATGAAGCTTTAGATACGTTTGTCTTGACCCCGGGAAAGGCCACGAAGAAAGCACCTCATGTGCGGGATGCTGCAGATTTGAAGCGCATGATGGTTTTTGTTGTGATTGCTTTGATTCCGGCGACATTGATGGGAATCTATAATGCAGGGTGTCAAATCCAATCGTTTAAAGGTGGAGATTGTTCTCTCTTGTCGTGCTTTGGTGTGGGGTTGATGCAGGTTTTGCCGATCATCCTGGTTTCATATATGGCAGGTGGTTTTTGGGAAGTGCTTTTTGCTGTTGTGCGTAAGCATGAAATTAATGAAGGGTTCCTTGTCACGGGATTATTATATGCCCTGGTTTTACCGCCTACAATCCCGTTGTGGCAGGTTGCGGTTGGAATTTCGTTTGGTATTGTTATCGGAAAAGAAATCTTTGGTGGAACCGGATTTAATGTCTTGAATCCGGCTCTGGCAGCCCGCGCATTTGTTTTCTTTGCGTATCCGGCGCAGCTTTCCGGAGATGCGGTTTGGGTTGCGGTAGATGGATTCACGAAAGCAACGCCTCTGGCGGTTGTAGCCGGCGCGGGTAAAGGTGGATCAGCTATCGCGGCATTAGCAGAAGCCGGATATAGCTTCAAAGATATGTTTGTTGGATTTATTCCAGGCGCGATTGGTGAAACATCTACGTTGGCGTGTTTGGTTGGGTTGGTTTTTCTTCTTATTACACGAGTCGCGAGTTGGCGGATTGTCGCCGGGTGTGCGCTGGGCCTTGTCGGGACAAGCTTGCTGTTTATGTGTTTTCAAGGAGAAAACAGTTTGACATTTTTTTCTTTGCCGCCTCATTGGCATTTGGTTATGGGCGGGTTTGCTTTTGGTGCTGTTTTTATGGCAACAGATCCGGTGTCAGCAAGTGCCACAAATACAGGCCGCTGGATTTATGGTGTTTTAATTGGTGTTTTGGTCGTGTTGATCCGTATGGTTAACCCGGCGTATCCGGAAGGGGTTATGTTAGCAATTTTGTTTATGAATGTTTTTGCGCCGCTGATTGATCATTTTGTTGTGGAAGGGCATATTAAAAAACGCTTAGCGTATATTGAAGGAAAGAAGGGTTAAAGAATCAAATGATGAAGTCGAGTAACCGGTATACTTTTATGTTTGCGCTTATCGTCTGTGTGGTCTGTAGTTTTTCTTTGGCTGCGGTGTCCGAAGGTTTGCGTGAGAAAAAAGAGCTTAATGAAGTTTTAGATATTAAGAAGAACATCTTAAAGGCAGTCGCCTTGAAAGATCCGGTTGATCCAAAAGCCAAGCCGCAAGAAGTCTTAAAGATTTATACAGACAAGATTGAAGAGATTGTTATTGATACAAAAGGTCAAATTGTCAAAGGAAAAAAGCCGGAAGATATTAAAGAGGGCAGGGATTTGATGCCTCTCTATATTTATAAGGAAGACGGAAATGTGTTGGCCTATTGTTTTCCCATTGAAGGCAAGGGGTTGTGGTCCACGCTTTATGGTTATTTTGCTCTTGAGCCGGACGCGACTACCGTGCGCGGGATGACGTTTTATAAACATGGTGAAACACCGGGGCTGGGTGCGGAAATTGAAAAAGAATGGTTCTTGAAGAATTTTAAAGGCAAGCAGATTTGGGATTTATCCAAAGGAACACTTACACCGGTCGTTATTGTAAAAGGAAAAGTGGCAGATACGGTTCCGGAGGAGCAGCGGTTTTATCATGTTGATGGTATTAGTGGTGCGACCATGACGTGTAAGGGAGTGAATGCGATTTTAAAGCATTGGATCAATAAATACGAAGCGTATTTCAGCAGGATAAGAAAGATATGATGTCAGGGTTTTTTAATAAAAGAGACAAGAAAATAGTTAAAGAAGGCTTGTGGGACAATAATCCGGTTACGTTTCAGGTCTTAGGGATTTGTTCAGCGTTAGCCGTTACAGTGCAGCTTAAGACAGCATTGGTTATGTGCGGGGCATTGACCTTTGTTCTGTGTATGTCAAACGTGGTGATCTCTTCTTTAAGAAACTATATCCCCGGTAAGATTCGTATCATTGTTCAATTATCTGTCATTTCTTCACTTGTTATTTTAGCGGACCAATTTTTAAAAGCGTATATGTATGATGTCAGCAAACAGCTTAGTGTGTTTGTCGGGTTGATTATTACTAACTGTATTGTTATGGGCCGGGCTGAAGCCTTTGCTATGCAGAATCCGCCGTTGAAGTCTTTTTGGGATGGGCTTGGAAACAGTTTTGGATACAGTGTTATTTTGATCATTGTCGGAGCGTTTCGTGAAGTTTTAGGAAGCGGGACTTTGATGGGTTTTCCGGTTATACCGGAAGCGGCTTATCAAGCCGGCTATGTGAATTGCGGGGTGATGGTATTAGCGCCGGGCGCGTTTTTTTTGCTTGGCGCGATCATATGGGCGCAGCGTGCCTTCTCAGGTTATGTTGAAAATAACTAGTGTTCCAAACAGCATTTTTCAGGGAACACTAATTAAGGAATAAAAGATGGAATTATTGAATATCGCAGTCAAAAGTATTTTTGTGGAAAATATCCTTTTAGCTTATTTTTTAGGGATGTGTTCCTTTTTGGCGTGCTCAAAGAAGATGGACACGGCTGCAGGCTTAGGGATTGCGGTTATTTTTGTTTTAACGATTACCGCTCCGGTTAACTGGGTGATTTATAATCTGCTTCTTAAAAAAGGTGCTCTTGGTTGGGCAGGGATGCCTGATGTGGATTTAAGTTTTTTGAGTTTTTTAGCGTTTGTTGCGGTTATCGCGACTATGGTTCAGATTGTGGAAATGATTATTGATCGTTTTAGTCCAAAGCTTTATGTTTCGCTAGGAATCTTTTTGCCGCTGATCGCGGTTAATTGCGCGATTTTAGGGTCATCGTTGTTTATGGCGGAACGCGAATATTCTTTTGTTGAAACATCTGTATTTGGTTTTTGTT
>JAGLHE010000119.1 GCA_023143685.1 Candidatus Omnitrophota bacterium | reverse complement strand
AAAGAAGATGAGAGCGTTCAAAATTTAAAAGCGAACTTTCTTGAAGAATTTAAAGGAAAGTATTGAAAGGCGTTTAAATAAGTATTAATTGTATTATCTTTATTCCCAGCATGTTATGTTCTTGTTAAAATCCGGGTTTTTTAATATTTTTGTTGATTATCTTGAGATTCGGAGTAAAATGAAATTAGATAGAAATAAATTTTTACATTTTCCAGAGGATAAAATGAAAGAGACAATAAATCAAAGAAAAAATGTTCGGCAAGAGTGCATTGTTTCTGTAGATGGAAAAAAAGGAACAGAATTTGATGAAGTGCGGACCATGGATATCGGCCGGGGAGGCATAGGTTTTCTTTCCAAAAAGGAGATTTCCCTTAATAGAAAGATTGCGATCGAGTTGGACTTGACATCTGATGGCGAGCCGGTTTTGGTGTTAGGCCAGGTGAAGTGGGTTAAGAAAGTAGAGGGAACAGGCAATTATCGGGTTGGGTTGAAATTTACAGAGACATTGGAGACAAGTTCAAAAAGTCGTTTGCGTGAGTATTTCCCGTCGTAATTGTGAAGAAAAACGGAGTGTAGTTATGGATATGGTAGAAGATCAAAGGATGTTTGAAAGGTTTTTCGCGCGTTTTCCTGTTAAATTTAAACATGCACGTACGGATTTTGGTGAGGATGTTTTTTTAAGAGATGCCTCCGCGCAAGGTATTAAGTTAACATCAAAAGAACGATTGTTTATTCACGACAGCATTTCTGTGTTGGTTAAGCTTCCGGATGGTTTTGCTCCTATGGAGCTCAACGGTCGGGTGGTCTGGAGTCGGCCTAAGGACCCTACCATGTGGGATATTGGGGTAGAGTTTCATAAAGTGCGTTTGATGGGAATGGAGCGAATGTTTAAACTGGTGATGGCAACGGCTTAAGTAATGATTTTTTTAAAAAAGGCCTCTAAAGATATTTTTAGGGGCTTTTTTTGGTTTTTTGATAATTTTATGCTTATTTTTAACGCATTTTTACGTGTGCTTGTATAAAAAAATAAGGATCCAAAAAATGCCGCAAATATATTATTCTCAATTACTTATGTAATTTTTGGAAGAAAAACAATAAGCGTTAGCTGTAATTTTTGTTTGACCTTAAAAATATAATTTGTTATAGTATCTCATTTGAAAAATGTTTTGGAATTCACAAGAAAAAATGGGCATAATTTTTCTTATTATAAGAATGCCAGGAAGTTTTGTTCCTGAAAAATATGCCAGGGTTAATTGAAGTCAAAGTTCTTAAGGACCTTTAAATTAGAGGAAGGAGTCGAAAATGATAGACCGCTACACCTTATCGAAAATGGGAAATATTTGGAGTGAGGAGAACAAATTTTCTATTATGTTAAAAATAGAAATATTGGCTTGCGAGGCGATGAGCAAGCTGGGAATGATTCCCAAGAAATCGCTTGAGAGTATTAAGAAGAATGCTAAATTTGACATTGAAGAAATCCGGAGGCTCGAGGAGCGAACAAAGCATGATATCGTCGCGTTTATTAATAATGTTGGCCAGAGCATCGGCCCGGAAGCTCGATATTTGCACATGGGGTTAACATCTTCAGATTTATTAGATACAACGCTTTCTTTGCAGTGTGTTGAAGCGAGTGATATCTTGATTGCGGATTTGAAAAAGTTTTTAACAGTTCTCAAGGCTTGTGCGAAAAAATATAAAGATACGAACTGTATCGCGCGGACGCACGGAGTTCATGCTGAACCCATAACGTTTGGCTTGAAGATTGCAGTATGGTATGACGAGACTAAGCGGAATTTAGAAAGAATGGAACAAGCGCGTGAAATGATGCGGATTGGAAAACTTTCAGGCGCTGTCGGGACATATGCGAATATTGATCCGTCCGTTGAAGAGCATGTTTGCGAAAAACTGGATCTTAAGCCGGCAAATATCGCGACACAGATTATTCAGCGCGATGTCCACTGCCAGTTTGTTACGACCTTGGCGTTGGTTGGGTCTTCTTTGAATAAATTCGCGACAGAGATTCGATTGTTGCAAAAAACAGAGGTCCTGGAAGTTGAGGAGCCGTTTTTTAAAGGACAGATCGGCTCGTCTGCTATGCCGCATAAACGTAACCCTGTAATTTGTGAGAGGGTCTCCGGGTTGTCACGTCTTTTGCGCGCAAATGCTCAAGCCGCTTTTGAAAATATTAACCTGTGGCATGAGCGCGATATCAGTCATTCGTCTGTTGAAAGGGTTATTATCCCGGACAGCACGATTATTCTGCATTATATGTTGCATAAGCTCACCCCGGTTATTGACGGGTTGCTTGTTTATCCAAAGAATATGATCGCAAGTTTAAGCAAGACTAAGGGATTGATTTATTCTCAGCGTGTCCTTCTTGAACTTATGCGGAAAGGTTTAACGCGTGAACAAGCGTATGACATTATTCAACGATGTGCCATGCAGGTGTGGAAAGATACGTCTCAGTTTAAAGATGTCCTTTATCGGGACCGTAAGGTGAGAAAGTATCTGAAGCCAGCGGAGATCGACGGATGTTTTGATATTAAATATTATACCCGTCACCGTGAAATGATTTTTAAGCGTGTTGGGATCAAGTAAGGCTTTAATAATTCATTACACAAAAGGGTGAAAGTTATGGAAAAAAGAGATAAGATTTATGAGGGGAAGGCCAAAATTCTTTATACAACAGATGATCCAAATCTTATTATTCAGTATTTTAAAGATGACGCGACGGCTTTTAACGCGGCCAAGAGAGGCACTATTGCCCAAAAAGGGGTCATGAATAATCAGATCTCGACAAAGATTTTTGAATTTCTTAAGGAGGAAGGGATTCCGACACATTATGAGAAGACATTAAGTGATCGCGAAATGCTTGTTAAAAAAGTTGATATTGTCCCTGTGGAAGTGATTATCCGTAATGTCGCGGCCGGGTCTTTATGTCGTAGCTTGGGTATCGAAGAGGGCAAAGAGCTGTCTTGCTCGATTCTCGAGTTTTGTTATAAAGAAGATAAACTTAATGATCCATTGATTAATGAATACCATATTCGCGCGTTGGGTTTAGCAACGGATGAAGAAGTCGAGACGATTAAGAAATATACGTTTAAGATTAATGAATTAATGACCAGGTTTTTTAATTCACTGAATATTGATCTTATTGATTTTAAATTAGAATTCGGCCGATTCGAAGGACAAATCATTTTAGCGGATGAAATTTCGCCGGATACCTGCCGATTGTGGGAAAGTGGAACAGGGCGTAAACTTGATAAGGACCGTTTCCGTAAAGATTTAGGAAATATCGAGGAGGCCTATCAAGAAGTTCTAAACAGGGTCAGCAAATAAAAAGGTATTTGGTATCTGGTATCTAGTATCTCATCGCTGAGGGATTTTTACTAAATATCATTTATCGCTTGCCATTCACCATTCACCATTTACCATTCACGATTTATGATCTGGCGTGTTGAAATAAAAGAAAAAGAAGGTGTTTTTGATGCGTTAGGAGAACGCATCAAAAAAGACATAATCGATCTTGGCTTGACGTCTGTGAGCCAAGTTCATATCGTTTATGTGTATACAATTGTTGGGGATATTTCTGAATCCCAAATCAAGCAGATCGGCCGGGAGCTGTTGGCTGATAGTGTTACGCAAGAGTATACCTGCTTCTCTCCCGAGGCCTATATTTTCCCCCTTAGTAAAAAGAATATTAAGATTGTTGAGATTGCGCATAATCCCGGCGTGATGGATCCTGTTGAGGAATCAACGATCAAAGGGATTCGCGATCTCGGGATCCCGACGGTAAAAGCTGTTCGGACAGCGAAACAATATCATCTTAAGGGCCCCATCTCCGATGAAGATTTAGAGTTTGTTGTGCAGAAAGCCTTGGCGAACAAGCTTATTCACCATGTTGTTATTCCTGAAAACGTGTTCCCCACAGAGAAAGAAATAGTTGCCAATGGGCAGGCTTGCAAAGTCCTTACCTTTGATCTTCTTGAAGCGGATCAAAAGCGATTAA
Organism: Candidatus Omnitrophota bacterium; assembly: GCA_023143685.1. Lineage (GTDB taxonomy): Bacteria > Omnitrophota > Gorgyraeia > Zapsychrales > JANLHA01 > JAGLHE01. Next base: position 33,810 of record JAGLHE010000119.1, on the reverse strand, counting down.
CACAAATTAGTGAAGACGGGCAGTTGTTTTTGAATCTTAATGAGATGAAAGCCATCCAAAAGTATTTCCGTAAATTGAAACGAAATCCGACGGATTGTGAGCTTGAAGCAATTGCGCAGACATGGAGCGAGCATTGCTATCATAAGACATTTCGAGGAAACATTCGATATAGTTGTACGGAAAAAGGGCAAACCAAAACAAAGAATATCCGCAATCTTTTAAAGTCGACTATTGTTAAGGTAACACAAACGCTAGATAAGCCGTGGTGTGTGTCTGTTTTTCATGATAACGCGGGGGTGATCAAATTTGATAAGGATACAAATGTGTGTTTTAAGGTTGAGACGCATAATCATCCGTCCGCGTTGGAACCTTTTGGAGGAGCGAATACGGGGATCGGTGGTGTTATCAGGGATATTTTAGGGACAGGATTAGGTGCCAAGCCGGTATGTAATACAGATGTTTTTTGTTTTGCGCCACCTGAGTATTCTTTTAAAGATTTACCAACCGGGACATTGCATCCTAAGCGTGTGATGAAAGGGGTTGTCTCGGGTGTTCGGGATTATGGAAACAAGATGGGGATCCCCACGGTCAACGGCGCGGTTTTGTTTGATGAGCGGTTTGTGGGTAATCCTTTGGTGTATTGCGGAACGGTCGGAGTCATCCCCGCAGGGAAAGAAAAGAAGAAAGTCAGAAAAGGAGATGTGATCGTTGTAGCTGGCGGTAAGACTGGCCGTGATGGCATTCATGGGGCGACTTTTTCTTCTGGCGAGTTGACTAGTGAGTCTGAGGTGGTTTCTTCCGGGGCTGTTCAAATTGGTGATCCTATTCAAGAAAAAAAGGTTCTCGATGTTCTGTTGGAAGCGCGTGATCAAGGGATGTATTCTGCCATTACTGATTGTGGCGCTGGCGGGCTTTCCAGCGCTGTGGGCGAAATGGGGGAAGAACTGGGCGCGCGGGTAGATTTGGAAAAAGTTCCTTTGAAGTATCAGGGCCTGAATTATGACGAGATATGGATTTCGGAATCACAAGAACGAATGGTAATGTCGGCTAGCAAAAAGAATGCGGAAAAATTGCTCGCTCTTTTTGAGCAGGAGAATGTTGAGGCAACAGTAATCGGTGAATTTACGGGATCAAAACGACTTGAGTTGTTTTATCACGGAGAGCAGGTTTGTGACCTGGAAATGTCTTTTATGCATGACGGGATTCCAAATATTACAAAAGAAGCCAGGTGGGCGCCACCGAAAAGCAGAGAACCGGAAATTTCTTGCCCTAAAGATTTAACATCAAATTTGTTGTCGGTTTTGTCGCATTATAACGTTTGTTCAAAAGAGTGGATTATCCGTCAGTACGACCATGAAGTGCAAGGGGGCAGCATTATTAAGCCGTTGGTCGGAGTCGATAATGATGGCCCGTCGGATGCCAGCGTTGTCCTGCCGAAGCTGGGCACGAAAAAAGGAATAGCCATTTCTAACGGGGTTAATGTACGCTATGGGATGATTGATCCATTTTGGATGGCTGCTTCTTGTATTGATGAAGCCATCCGTCAGATTGTGGCAGTCGGTGGGAATCCTGACCGTATAGCACTTTTAGATAATTTTTGTTGGGGGAACCCGGACAAACCTGATCGTCTTGGTGGTTTAGTCCGTTGCGCGCAAGGATGCCATGATTTTGCGCTCGGATATGGCACACCGTTTATTTCAGGGAAAGATAGTTTGTATAACGAGTATGCGGAGGATGGAAAGTCAATTGCTATCCCGTCAACAATATTGATATCCGCGATTGGGATTATGGATGATGTCACAAAGTCTGTGACCATGGATTTCAAGAAGGCAGGAAATTTGATTTATGTGGTCGGGCAGACTTATGATGAGCTTGGCGGGTCCATTTATTATGATACAAAAGACGCGTTAGGAATGCAGGTCCCTCACGTCGATGTGAAGCAGGGGAGAAAGACGTTTCAGGCGCTTTTTGCTGCGACACAAAAAGGCCTTGCGCGTTCTATTCATGATTGTTCTGAAGGGGGGATCGCTGTTGCCTTGGCAGAGATGGCATTTAGTGGCGGCCTGGGGGTCACAGCGCTTCTTAAGGATGTTCCTTATGAAGGGAAAAACAAACGGAATGATTCTGTTCTTTTTTCTGAATCAAATTCACGTTTTGTTGTTGAGGTTGCACCTGAGAAACAAAAACAGTTTGAAAAACTTCTTTCTGAAGTTCCTTATGGAGTGATTGGCCGCGTTGAAGAAAGTCCGGAATTTGTGATTTATGGTTTAGATGATAAAGTTTGTGTGAACGCCTATATTGATGATTTGAAGAAAGCCTGGCAAAAACCATTACAGTTTTAGTTGAGGGGTTAGATTTTATTGTGGGATAGTTGTGCTGGTATCTAGTATCTGATAACTAGATGCCAGATACTAAAATTAAGGAGAATCATTATGCCGGATATTGTAAAAAATGGACGACGCGCGTCAGATGATATGAAGAACCTTGAAGATCCCTGGCGCGTATTCAGGATTATGGCAGAGTTTGTTGACGGGTTTCACCAGTTTTCAGAAATAGGGGACGCGGTTACGATCTTTGGCTCTGCCCGCACCAGGAAAACAAACAAGTATTACAAAGAAGCGGATAAAACTGCCAGCCTTCTTGTTAAAGAAGGTTATGCTGTGATCACAGGCGGCGGGCCGGGGATTATGGAAGCGGGAAATAAAGGAGCCTCGAGTGCTAAGGGCGCGTCGATTGGGTTAAATATCGAACTTCCTTTTGAACAAAAACCTAACCCATACATCCGAACGCTAATCAATTTTCATTACTTTTTTTGTCGTAAAGTGATGTTTGTCAAATACGCAAAGGCGTTTGTTATCTTTCCCGGTGGATATGGGACGATGGATGAATTTTTTGAAAGCATTACGTTGATTCAGACGCAGCGAATTGAAAAGTTTCCGGTAATTCTTTATGGAAGTGATTTTTGGAAAGGATTGATAGACTGGTTAAAGAACTCTGTCTTGAAGAAGGAAAAAAACATTGATCCTGAAGATTTGGATATTTTCAAGATTGTTGATAAGCCGGAAGATGTGATTAAGATTATTCGTGATTTTTATAAAAAGAATGGAAAAAAGAAGAGTTAGGTTTTTATGTCAGAGAAAAAGAGCCCACGAGTTTTAGTTCTGCGTACAGCAGGGACAAATTGTGACGAAGAGACCGCGTTTGCGTTTCGGTCTTTTGGTGCAAAAGCGGATCTTGTGCATATAAACCGGTTATTTGAGGGGACGGCGCGTTTAAGTGATTATCATATCTTAGCGATTCCCGGAGGGTTTACTTATGGGGATGATATTGTTTCCGGCAGGATTTTGGCAAATGAGTTGCGATTACGTTTAGGTGATGATATTCAGGATTTTATTAAGGCCAGGAAATTGATCATCGGAATTTGTAACGGGTTTCAGGCCCTTGTGCGTTCGGGAATTCTTCCGGGAGATTTAGGGGTGAAGTCTCAAGGGGAGGCATCTTTTCAGCAAACCGTAACGTTAACCTATAACGAGTCCGGCAAATTTGAGGACCGGTGGACGTATTTACGGTTAAGTGGAAAGTCTGTTTGGACTAAGGGATTAGAGGATGTGATTTATATTCCTGTTGCGCATGCTGAAGGAAAGTTTGTTCCGCGGGATGATAAACTTTTAAACAAGTTAAAAAAGAACGGGCAGGTCGCATTTCGTTATTGTGATGAACAAGGAAATCCTGCTGCGTATCCAGGAAATCCGAATGGATCAATAGACGACATTGCAGGTATTACGGATAAAACAGGACGTGTTTTAGGGTTGATGCCGCATCCGGAACGACATTTTATTTTTGAACATCATCCGAGGTGGACGCGGTTTGAAAAGAAGGAGTCGTTTGGTCAAGGCGCACAAATTTTTAAGAACGGCGTTCAATATGTTAAGGAAAAATTACTTGCCTAGAAAAATTACTTATAAAACCAGCGGTGTAGATATTGACAAAGCCAATGCCTTTGTTCGTGGAATTAAGGGAGTTGTGCAGGCTACAAAAGGTGTTTCTGTCCTGGAACGTAAGGGCGCGTTTGGCGGGCTTTTTGGGTTGGATGTGAAGAAGTATAAGGATCCTGTTTTGGTCTCTTCTACCGACGGTGTTGGCACAAAACTTTTGTTAGCACAGAAAATGGGTGTTCATCACACGGTTGGGATTGATTTGGTGGCAATGAATGTGAATGATATTTTGTGTGTTGGCGCGAAACCGCTTTTCTTTTTAGACTACATTGCCTGCGGGAAGTTGGACCCAAAAGTTTTGAAAGATGTGGTCAAGGGAATCGCAAAAGGTTGCAAGCAGTCTGATTGCAGCTTGGTCGGCGGAGAAACCGCTGAAATGCCTGGGATGTATAAAAAAGATGAGTACGATTTAGCGGGATTTGCTGTTGGTGTCGTCGATAAAAAGAAAATTCTGGATGGTTCAGGCATCAAAGCCGGGGATCGCGTGATTGGGCTTGCTTCGAGCGGGATTCACTCTAACGGTTATTCTTTGGTGCGCAAGGTTTTTTCCGGTCAGGAACAAAAGAAATTTGCAGCTACACTGCTTAAGCCAACGAAGATATATGTCAAAGAGGTGCTTTCTGTTTTAGAAAAATTTTCTGTTAGGGGTATGGCGCATAATACAGGCGGTGCTTTTTACGAAAAATTAACAAAGATTTTGCCCGACGGTATGTGTTTTAAAATTGATCGAAAAAGTTGGCGTGTCCCTGAAATATTTCGAAAGATTCAAGAAAAAGGCGCGATAAAAGATTCGGAAATGTTTAAGACGTTTAACATGGGCATTGGTTTTATTATGGTTGTATCACCTGAAGATGCGGTGAATGTTCGCAAAGAATTAACAAAGCAGCGTCTTAAGTCATTTGACATCGGTGAGGTCGTTAAGGACAAAAAATGTAAAATAAATTTTTTCAATCTGTAGGGACACAAAATTTTGTGTCCCTGCGACATGCGTTTTTGAGAAGGAGAAGTTCCTTATGAAAGTCCTTATTATTGGTTCAGGTGGCAGGGAACATGCTTTGGCGTGGAAAATTAAGCAAAGCTCCAAGCTGAAGAAACTTTATTGTGCGCCTGGTAACGGCGGGATGGCAACCATCGCAGAGTGCGTGGATATTAAGGCAGAAGACATTAACGGGCTGGTTCAATTTGTCAAAAAGAAGAAAATTGACCTGACAGTCGTCGGGCCGGAGGCACCCCTTGTGGCGGGTATTGTTGACGCGTTTGAAGAAGAAGAGTTGATGGTTTTTGGGCCGGACGCGTTTGCTTCTAAGCTTGAAGGGAGCAAGATTTTCGCGAAAGAGTTTATGGACCGGTGGGGTATTCCGACAGCAGATTTTCGTGCCTTTGATGATGTTGAGGAGGCACGGGACTTTTTGCACCAGGTGTTATTTCCTGTCGTGATTAAAGCGGATGGGTTAGCCGCGGGTAAGGGTGTTATGATTTGTGAGAACCTGGATCAGGCGCTGGAAGCCCTGGATCAAATAATGAAGGAAAAGGTTTTTAAGGAAGCCGGAAACCGCATTATTGTCGAAGAGTGCCTTGTCGGAGAGGAGGCGTCGATTCTTGCGATTAGTGACGGAGAGAATTATTGTATTTTGGACTCTTCTCAGGATCATAAGCGGATTTTTGATGACGATGTCGGCCCGAATACCGGAGGTATGGGCGCGTATTCTCCGGCGCCGGTTGTCACAGAGGAGCTTCTCAGGGAGATCGAGTTGCGTGTTATTGAACCGACGATTTTAGGAATGCATCAGGAAGGGCATCCGTTTAAAGGGGTTCTTTACGCGGGACTCATGATGACTTCAGAAGGCCCTCAGGTTTTAGAGTTTAATGTCCGATTCGGTGATCCAGAGGCACAAGCTGTAATCCCACGATTAAAGAACGATTTGCTTGAGGTGATGGTGGCTGCGTGTGAAGGGCGGTTAGATGAAATGGGACTTATTTGGGATCCCCGGAGTTGTGTTTCTGTTGTGATGAGTTCAGGTGGCTATCCAGGAGAATATGAAGTGGGTAAAAAAATTGAAGGGCTTGATTTGGTGGTTGCGGAAGAGGATACGGTTGTCTTTCATGCGGGAACAAAATTTGAGGGGGATGATGTTGTAACTTCAGGCGGCAGGGTCTTGGGGGTGACGAGTTTAGGCGAAGGATTAGAGACGGCGATCGAACGCGCTTATACAGCGGTTGAAAAAATTAAGTTTGATCGATGCTTTTTTCGCCGGGATATTGGCGCTAAAGCCTTAAGGCGTATGGCTGGAGTAAGAAGAACATAAAAGAAATGCGAAATGCGTTTCACGAAATACGAAAACAGGAGTTTATCATGAGTATTCAAGTCGCTGTTATGATGGGCAGTAAATCGGATCTCCCAACAATGGAAGAGACGTCAAAGATTTTAAAAGCTTTTGGTGTTGGATATGAAATGAAAGTGTTATCTGCTCATCGTACACCAAAAGAAACCGCAGAGTATGCCGAAGGGCTAAAAGCCCAGGGAGTGAAGGTTGTTATCTGTGGAGCAGGAGGGTCTGCGGCTTTGGCAGGTGTTGTCGCGGCGCATACAAATTTGCCTGTTATTGGAATTCCGATTGAGTCAGTTTTGCACGGGATAGATTCTCTTCTGTCAACCGTTCAGATGCCTCCGGGAGTTCCGGTTGGCGGTGTTGCGATTGGTAAGCCGGGGGCAAAGAACGCCGCGCTTTTGGCATTGCGTATTCTGGCTTTATCAGATGATTCGATTAATGAGAAGCTGATCCAATTTAGTGAAGAACAGCGTGATAAAATTCTGAAGCAAAAAGTGTAGGTTCTTCCATGAAAACAGAAGTTGTTAAAGTTCATCCGGAGTTCCCGGAAATCGATAAGATTGCCCATTGCGCTAAAGTGATCCGACAGGGCGGGCTTGTTGTTTTTCCGACGGAAACGGTCTATGGCATTGCCGCAGATTTTAATAATCCTAAGGCGATGGCGAGGCTCCGTGAGGTTAAGCATCGGGGTGAGAATAAACCGTTTTCCATTCATATCGCGCAAAAAGGGTTGATATCAAATTATACATCCATTACCTCTCCGATGGTTTACAAACTTATTGATGAATGTTGGCCAGGGCCTTTAACGGTTGTTGTCCCTGCAACGGAAGACGGAAAGACCATTGGTATTCGTATGCCGCATAATGTTGTGGCGTTGAATTTAGTGCAGGAATCACAATGTACGGTTGCGGCTCCTTCGGCTAATGCCGCTGGAAATCCGCCTCCATCGACGTGTGAAGAGGCGTTAAGGGACATGGATGGATTAGTCGAGGTTGCGATTGATGGAGGATCAGCGCGGTTAGGGTTGGCGTCATCAGTTGTTGATTTTACTCAAGAGGCTCCGAAGGTTTTACGCCAAGGATCGATTACACAAGAAGACGTGGACCAAATCACAAAGAAGAAAACGGTCTTATTTGTGTGTACAGGAAATAGTTGTCGATCAGTGATGGCAGAATATTTTTTGAAAGAACTGGTTAAAGGGCATTCAGATGTGGAAGCGGTTTCTGCGGGAACGAGTGTGTTTTTACGTTCAACAGCCAGTGCCGAAACGATTGCAGTATTGCAAAAAGAGGGGATAGATGCCACGCAGCACTATTCTCAGCCGTTAAGTAGTATCCTTCTTAAGAAATCCGATCTTATTTTGGTTATGACCAGGGGACATCGTAGTCAGGTTTTAGAGCGGGTCCCTGATGTTGAAAATCGAGTTTATCTGCTGCGGGAGTTCATTCATGAGACGCCGGGAATGGATATTAATTTGGATATTCCGGATCCGATGGGTCGGCCTGCCGAAGCGTATGAAGAGTGTATGTTAATGATCAAAGATGCTGTGAAGAAATTGGTTAAATTGATTTAAACAAGGTGCATATGAAATGAAAATTTTTATAGGTGGGGATCATAGAGGGTTTAAGCTTAAAAAAGAAATCACCGTTCTTTTGAAAGAGTCAGGGCATACGGTTGAGGATGTTGGTGTGCATGAAGAGGGTGTGATTTGTGATTATCCTTCGTTGTCTTATGCTGTCGCGACAGGGGTAGCAAAATCAAAGAATGCGCGCGGGATCTTGATTTGTATGACAGGCAATGGGCATGTGATTGCTGCTAATAAAGTTAAGGGCGCGTATGCCGCATTGTGTTACAACAAGCAGGCAGCACTTCTCTCTCGAGAGCATAACAATGCTAATATTCTTGTTTTAGGCGCAAGGTTTACTCCAAAGAAAGACATCCAAGGGATAATTAAGGCATGGTTGAATGCAAAATTTGAAGGTGGCCGCCACTTAAGACGGATAAGACAAATTAAAGAAATCGAGAAAAAAACAATGAAGAGCCAATAGCTATCTGTGCTCATCTGCGAATCGCGAAGCTATATCAGTGTTCATCAGTGTTACAAAGGAATAACCCATGAATCATTTAAAACAAACAGATCCGGAAATTTATAAAGCCATTGTTGATGAATTGGAACGGCAACGGAACAATTTAGAGTTAATCGCGTCGGAGAATATTGTTACACAAGCGGTTTTGGAAGCCCAGGGTTGTGTGATGACGAATAAATATGCGGAAGGGTATCCAGCGAAGCGATGGTACGGCGGGTGTGAGCATGTGGATGTGGCAGAGCAGTTAGCGATTGATCGCGCGAAAGAGTTGTTCGGTGCAGAGCACGCGAATGTCCAGCCGCACTCAGGGTCGCAGGCCAATAATGCTGTTTATAATGTTGCGGTAAAACCGGGTGAAACCGTTTTGGCGATGGATTTAGCATGTGGAGGGCATTTGACGCATGGCCATAAAATGAATTTTTCCGGTAAGACATATAATATTGTGACATATAAGGTCAGCAAAGAAACTGAGATGTTAGATTATGACGAGATCGCGGCTCTTGCAAAAGAACACAATCCTAAAATGATTTTAGCTGGCGCTTCCGCGTATTCTCGAATAATTGATTTTAAAAAATTTCGTGAGATTTGTGATTCGGTCGGCGCGTATCTTTTTGTGGATATGGCGCATATCGCAGGACTTGTGGCGGCTGGATTGCATCCAAATCCGGTGCCGTATGCTGAATTTGTTACAACAACAACGCATAAAACGCTGCGCGGACCCCGGGGAGGGATGATCCTTTGTCGTGAAAAGTTTGCAAAGAAGATTGATGTGAATGTTTTTCCTGGTATTCAGGGGGGGCCGTTGATGCATGTTATCGCGGCCAAGGCGGTCGCGTTTAAAGAAGCACTTACAGATGAATTTAAACAGTACCAATCGCAAATTGTTAAGAATGCCGCAACTCTTGCCAAAACGTTAGAAGAATCTGGTTTTCGAATTGTCGCGGGCGGGTCAGACAATCATCTTTTTATGGTAGATTTGCGGCCTAAAGGTGTGACCGGAAAAGAAGCGTCTGCGATTCTTGATGATGTTCATATTACAGTGAATAAGAATTTGATTCCTTTTGATACGGAAAGCCCAATGGTGACAAGCGGCATTCGTATCGGGACGCCCGCGCTGACAACACGCGGAATGAAAGAAGAGCATATGAAACAAGTGGGCCGGCTTATTGATGACGCGATTACACACAAAGGTGATAACCAGGCATTAGAAAAAGTTCGTGCCGGGGTGTTACAGTTAACAAAAGAATTTCCAATTTATAACGCGTTAGATGTGTAGGGGTAAAAAATTTCTTGTCCCTACTTTAAGGAAAATCATGAAATGTCCATCTTGCGATTATAGAGAAACAAAAGTGGTTGATTCGCGTGTTAGCGGCGAGGGGAATTCGATCCGTCGTCGTCGAGAATGCCTGAAATGTGAACATCGATTTACAACCTACGAGTATGTTGAAAAAGTCCCGTTGATGATTATTAAAAAAGATGGGCGGCGTCAGGCATTTGATCGAACAAAGATTATTTCCGGGCTTGTAAAGGCTTGTGAGAAGCGTCCGATCAGTATTGCCAAGATCGAAGAAGTGGCTAGTGAAGTTGAGCGGACTTTGCAAAAGAAATATGATCGTGAAGTCAACTCAGAAGATATAGGCGAGATTATTATGGAAAAGTTGTCGTCATTAGATGAAGTGGCGTATGTGCGGTTTGCGAGTGTGTATCGCCAGTTTCGGGATGTAAACCACTTTATGAAAGAATTAAAAGTAATCCTTGAGCGCGATAAAGAGCCGACGCGGCGCAAGTAATTTTTGTTATAAGTGTTATAAGAGAATGGAGAAGTATGGTCCAGGTTGAGTTGGTCAAGATTATTATTGATGAAAAGCGGCAAGATCAGGTTATTGTTTTAAAAGAAAAAGACGGGGAGCGACAATTCCCGATTGTGATCGGGTTTGTGGAGGTCTCGACAATTAAGATGAAGCTTTCTGGTGTTGAAGTTCCGCGCCCGATGACACATGATTTGTTGTTGTCTGTTATTGAAGGGTTGGACGCGCAAATGGAAAGCCTTGTTATTGACAATCTTCAATCCAGCACCTTTCATGCCAAAGTTGTTTTAAAAACATCTGATGGCCAGATTAAAAAGATTGATTCACGGCCTTCGGACGGGATAGCCCTGGCTGTCCGGGCACAAGCCCCTATTTTTGTTGAAGAAGAAGTGCTTAACAAAACCTCGATTTTTAAGGTTGAGGAGTGAGTGGGTTGATGGTTCATAGTTAATGGCTAATAGCTATTCACCATTCGTTATTAACCATTAACCCTTTTCAACCCTTTCTAACATGTTATTCCTTACAGATTATCCTCAAATACAAATTGTTCGTGATATGGCCAAACGGCGCAAGAAAGAAGTGTATCTTGTCGGCGGGTTTTTGCGTGATTTTCTTTTAGGGAAAGATTGCCGGGATTTTGATTTTGCTGTTGAAAAAGATGCGATCGGGTTTGCGCGGATGTTTGCGAATAAAATTAAAGGCGCGTTTATTCTTTTAGACCAGGAACATGGCTGCGCGCGTGTCGCCCGTAAGCAGGGCGGTAAAATTTATACTTTTGATTTTGCGGACTTTCGCGCGCCGACCTTAAAAAAAGATTTGGCGCATAGGGACTTTACGATCAATACGTTTTCTGCTTGCATTAATGATGTGTCGGTGAAGGATAAAGTTGAGGACGTTATTTGTGATTTTCGGAAAGGAAAGCCGGATTTAAGCGCAAAACGTATCAGGATGGTTTCGGTTAAAGCGTTTAAAGAGGATCCGCTGCGTTTGTTGAGGGCGTTTAGTTTGCGTGCAGGTTTAGGGTTTAAGATTGAGCAGAAGACATTAACGCAGATGCAGAAAGATAAAGATTTGATTCGGGATGTTTCGTATGAACGGATTCGGGAAGAGTTGTTTAAAGTTTTAGAGTCTCCTCGAGCGGCTGAGAATTTAAAGGCTATGGACAGGATGGGCCTGTTAGTGAAGATCATCCCGCAGATCGCGGTGATGTATGGTGTTAAGCAAGGGACATATCATCATTTGGATGTGTGGCCGCATTCTCTGGAAACCGTTGTGCAAGTTGAGAAACTTATTAAAGAACATGCCGGAGATCGTGATGTTATGACTTATTTTCAGGAGCCGATCGCGGGCGAGCGGTCACGTTTGGCCTTATTGAAATTAGCCGCGGTGGTGCATGATATCGGTAAACCTGAAACGCGTAAAAAAGAGCCTGGGCGATTAACGTTTCACGCGCATGAACGTGTTGGCCGGGGGATTACAAAACATGTCGCCAACTTATTAAAGCTTTCAACGAAAGAGCGCGTGGCGTTACAGGATATGGTGTTGTGGCATTTGCGTCCGGGGTATTTGTCGAATTTTAAACGGCCGAGTGAAAAGGCGATCTTTCGGTATATGCGCGATACTAAGGAAGAAACGGTCAGTATTGCCTTTTTATCGTTGGCAGATCAACGGGCCACGTGCGGGCCGCTCACAACAGATCAGGATCAGGCGCATCATGAGAAAATTTGTCTGGATTTGGTTAAACGATATTTTAAAAAGAAAAAAGAGAAGCCGTTTGTGCGGTTGATTAATGGCGATGATTTGATTAAGACGTTAAAGTTGAAACCGTCTCCGTTATTTTCGAAAATTTTAAACGCGGTTGAAGAAGCGCAGGTGGTGGGTAAGATTAAGACAAAGAAGGAAGCGCTGAGCTACGCGAGAAAAATACTGATGAGCGCAGATAAAAAGCGCTGATGAGCACAGATGGAAGGAAGATGTGTATGAAGATTAAGAATGTAGACTTAGAGATTGTTCAGGGGGATATTGTTGAGCTCGCTGTTGATGCCATCGTAAAAGCAGATAATACACAGAGCGAAGAAAATTCACAACAAGCGAAGCATATTGTTTATGTTGGTATTGTTGATAAAGAAGGAAAAACAGATGAGCATCAGATTCGCAAGGCTTGTGCCGATGCTCTATTGCAAGCGAGCGATTTGAAATATGAGTCAGTTGCTTTTCCCGCGTTGGGGTACGGGGTTAGCGGTTTTCCTGCGGTAGCGTCTGCGAAGATCATGGCACAGGAAATTTTAAAGTTCGCGAAGTTTCAGGAAAGCAGCATTAAAAGAATTGTGTTGTGCCTTTTTGAGGAAGAGTTGTATCAGATATTTAATCAAACCGTGACTGGATATGTGACGCATATTCAGGATGATTTGGGAAACGGGCCGTATACAACCGTGGATGCGATTATTGAATTACCTGAGGGGATTGTTGTGATTGAGCGTTCCAATCCGCCATATGGCTGGGCGTTGCCGGGCGGGTTTGTGGATTGCGGGGAGAGTTTGGAAGACTCTGTCCGCCGGGAAGCTAAAGAAGAGACAAATTTGGAGCTAGAGGATTTGCGACAGTTTCATACCTATTCTGACCCCAGTCGCGACCCGCGTTTTCATACAGTGAGCACTGTTTTTATCGCTAAAGGCAAAGGCACGCCGCAGTTTGGCGATGATGCCAAGGGTTTGAAGATCGTGCCGTATGAGGAGCTTTTAAATTTAGAGTATGCGTTTGATCATAAGGATGTGATTCGCGATTATCTTGCAGCGCTGGAAAAGCGTCAGCGCTGACGCGGCAAGTTTGTCGGCCGTGCCTGACTTTGGCGTTTTATCCATACTAATTTAAAATTAAATTTCGAAGATTAGAAGATCATATTGATATTTTGACCTAAATATGGTATTGTTTAATGTACTATAATTAGGACAAAATAAAGGAGGTTGAAAATGTATAGAATAAATTTGGTCAAAGATATTCATTCCTTGTCAGAGTTTAGAGCGCATGCGACAAGTTTTATTAAACAATTAAGAAAAAATAAGAGGCCCTTGGTCATTACTCAACACGGTAAGACATCGGCTATTATTCTTGATGTATCGGAATATGAGAACTTATTGGAGCAAATAGATCTCGTAGAAGACATAAGAACGGCTCGAAAAGAAATAAAAAATGAGAAGGGCATTTCTCATGATAGTGCGCAAAAAATATTAATGGATAGATTGGACACATGAAAATTGTCTGGTCACCAACGGCATTAAAACGCGCAGCAAAGATTTCAGATTATATTGCCGTTGATAATGTATCTGAAGCAAAAAAATGGCTTAATTTGTTGTTTTCTTCTGTAAAACGGCTTAAGAAATATCCTCAAAGCGGACGCATTACACCAGAAATCAATAACGAAAATATTCGAGAAATCGTATTAGGCAATTACCGCGTAATATATGAAATTAGCAAAGGTGCTATACATATCTTAACAGTGAGAAACTATAAACAACTTATCGACTTTGACGAACTTAATAAGAATGGATAACAAATCGCTCAAGCGGATGGCAAAAAGCGCCACCGCTTAGCTTGGGCGTTAGACTCTTTAGAAGAAAATTTTAAAGTATGAGGTGATTCATGAATTCAATTAATACTCTGGCATTACTCTTTGCAATTCTAATCTTTTTCTTAATATATCGTTCTCAGAAAAAAGCAATTGAGAAACCTTCAGGGAAGTTTTTCCAAGACACAGAGGAAAAAATTGCTGAAGCTTTTTTCTACACGAGGGATTTTGCTTTTCAAGGACTTGTTATTGGAAATTCTGCATATGAGGGAAAACTTATTCTAACGAACAACAATCGTCTTCTTTATACTACGTTTAATGAGAAAAAATGCGCTTTAGTTCTGGAGTCATATAATATCCTAAATATAAATCTTGAGAAGTCGGGCAAATTTAGCAAACAACCAGCGATTAGTATTGAGTACATCCATCCACGCAAGAAAAAAACAAAAGTTGCGACCTTTACTTTTCTTGAAAAAGTAGACGCTTCTTCAGGCTTTTTATTCAGCAAAGACTATCAGAGCCCTAAAAGTTTAGATTCTTTTTATAATGTTTTGGCCGTATGGAGAAATGAAGATAATAATGATCAAAAAAACGGATATGAAGTGTCGTAACAGTTTGAAGAGATAAAAACCGTGGGCCAAAGGAGAAATCAATATGACGGTAAGCCCAGATATGCCAACATTAGGTATTTTGTTCGATATCGACAAAATTGACCAACATGATGATTCAGGGAACTATCTTATAGGGGCCTGGAAGGTGTTGTGGACGGTGGTTGATATAAGCAACCTGGAAGAATGGGGTGGAGCACTTCTATATGAGTGCGATACCAACGGTAAAGAACGAGGTTGCTGTATTGCTATTCAGTCTATGGATGAGTTGCTTCTGCAGGGAATTCGTGAATCTCTTTCACGAAGCCGGGAGTACCAACAAGTTGCCGACACACCGATGTTTTTTGAAAATGAAGATCTACGGGCGCAACCGCTAATGGATGCCGGCATGATCGATTATAGTGGCAACGTAACTGGCAATACTGTTTATTGCTCGCGTCCTGCTCTAGACGCTGTGCGCAGCGTTTCATAAGTTTAGCTTAATAAGGCAATTTACCTCACATACGGTTCTGTGAGGGTTCTCATGGTGATGAAATTTTATTGAATAAGGAGTAAAAATTATGAGTTCTACTCGACAATATGCCTTATTATTTTTGCTTGGGATTTTCTTGATTGTGGGATGCAGTGATTCGAAGGTCGATCTGCACCGTGCGGCCCATGAAGGAGATCTGGCGACTGTGAAACGTCTTGTAGCAAGTGGCGTAAACATAAACGCTCGCGATGAGCTTGGTAGTACACCTCTCCACTATGCTGCGAATCAATATCATGCTGAGAGTATTAAATTTTTGCTCGATAATGGTGCTGATGTCAATGCACAGCAAGGTGGAGGGATCACTGCATTGCACCATGCCGTGGTAGCTAATGGTTCTGAGATTGTTCAAATACTGCTTGAGTACGGGGCTGATCCAAATATCCGCGCGGGCAACGGTCATACTTCTCTTAATATGGCTGAAATAATGGGACGTACGGCAACCGTGAATCTGTTGAAAGAATACAATGCTAAGCGAGGTAGCCTTGAGATTGGTGTGGTCGGGCCTGGTAGTCGAATTAAGAAGGATTATGGGGACGCGATACTTAATTAGATTTCAATCCATAATTTCCATGAAAAATCGAATTGCACCGCCCGCGGTGCAATTGCCTTGGCTTCAATGAATATCCCCGGCATTTTATCTAACCACAGTCAGCATAATTAATTAAAAGACTCCTCGCTGCGTTTCGGGATGACAGTTTTTTTGCCACAAGAAAAATTCTTTGACAAAATTGGCCAAGTATTTTATTTTATTAAAATTATGATAAAGATTTATATTATAAGAGCTTGCATTTCTAATAAACAAGGCAATCCTTATGGGTTGTCTGTTAGCGTTTGGCGTAAGACAAGGGGATGAAAGATGTTGCAAGAAGATCTTTCCCGTCTGGTTTGTCGGGAAGAATAAGGAGTATTATGTCGCCATCACCAGGTAAAGAATATCGAAGATATAAAAAATTTCAAAAAGAGCAGGAAGAAAAATGGGAAGCTGCTTGTAAGCGTTGTGGCGCGTGCTGTGGAGCTGTTGAAGGTGACCCTTGTGATTATTTGGAGTATGCGGGTGAAGGAGAATATAAGTGCCGGGATTATGCTAATCGGTTCGGAAGACACCATTCGCGTGGGGGGCAAAAGTTTCGGTGTGTGCCGGTCCGGGAAATTTTGCATAAATCCTGGGCAGGAGATAAAAATTGTGCGTATAAGCAGGGAGTGTTGTTATAATAAAAGTGGAAAGGGATAAGAGATGATGAAACGGTTAATGGTGTTAATGTTGATGGTCGGGTTTTTGAGCGTGGGAAATGTTCAGGCGCAAGAAGAGCAAGAGTTCCTGACGATAGCCAAGGAGTTTGTTTCCGCTTTGCAAGCAGAAGATGATGTTGCTATTAAGCAGGCGCGGGAAAAACTCGATCAAAATCCAGAAGCGGTTGAGTTTGTCCGTCGAGAGGTCCTCCCCGGATTTTATGCGTATCAGTATAAAAAGATGGCTGCAAGGTTAGAGAAGTTGCGAAAGGATTTTGTTGCAAAGGGGTTGCCGAAAGTTGACAGGATTTCTCCCCCGGAAATAGTTGTTTTTAAAAGAAGCAAACCAATACCAAACCATGAAATTGTCCGGTTTAGTTTAATGCAGAAGCCTGTGAGTAACCGCGTCCTGGTTATAACGAGCCCTAACCGCGTGGTTGTTGATAACAGGGCCTTGGCGCTTAGCTATCCTAACCAGATGCGTCCCAGTAACCGTGAGATTATTAAGGCGCGGTTGCGTGAGATGTTTGGCCGATAAAATAGTTGAGAGCAAACAAAAATATCAAGCGAGTTTATTTTATCCTTTAATTTGATGCCGCAAGAACAACCTTCACAATATATGTCTGACCCGGATACCCTTCTTATGCTGGAGTTTCAAAAAGGGGATGCGTCCTCCTTTGAAACGCTTATGCGAAAATATTATGCGCGTATTTTTAATTTCATTTATAGGTTTGTAGGCAGCCGGGAGGTTGCTGAGGATTTAACGCAGGAAGTCTTTATAAAAGTTCATCAGGCGGCACCGACGTATCAGCCGCGCGCGAAATTTCAAACATGGGTTTATACCATTGCGAAAAATATTAGTTTAAATGAGTTGCGGCGCAAAAAGTTTTCCGGCGTTTCTATTGATGATTCTGTGCCTACTCAAGAGGGACAAGTGAAGCGTCAGGTTGAAGATGTGGACGCGCCAAATCCATCTAAGGAAATAGAAAAAAAAGAGGCAGCGCAGGTTGTTCAGGAGGCAGTGCAGAGCTTGCCTGAAAATCAACGCATGGCGGTTGTGTTGCGACGGTATGAGAAATTATCTTATGAAGATATCGCGAAAACGATGGATATGTCTGTTTCAGCTGTTAAGTCCTTGCTAAGCCGGGCAAGAGAGAGTTTGAGGCAAAGTTTGGCCGGGTACATGAGGCAATAGTTTTAATATAAATACTTATAAGATTTTAAGTAATTCGAAACTTTTGTATACATAAAGTGTTTTAAGAAGTGGAGGCCAGGAAAATGAAATGTGAAGATTTAAAAAATTTGATTCCGGATTTCCTTGAAGGCGCGTTAGATCCCAACCAGGAAGAGGGCTTTCGCCAGCATTTGGGCATCTGCGAAGAATGTCAGGCACAGCTTGCGGATTATGAACATGACTGGGAATTATTAGGAGAGTGGCAGGAGGCAGAGCCGGATGCGGGATATGTTTCGCGTTTTTGGACAAGGATAAGTCAGCAGAAATCCTGGAACCAGCGCCTAAGAGAAGCTGTTCAAAATGCTTTAGTGCCTCAAAAGCCCGCGCGAGCTTATGCTGCTGTTGTGGGGATTTTGATTGTTGGGGTGGTCGCGTTTCACACGACCCGGACGTATCAGACACGTTATATGTTAAGCCGGATGAGCCCTGAGGATATGGAGATTGTTGAGTTTATGGAGTTGGCAGAGAATTTGGATATCCTTGAAGATTTGGAGTTTTTAGAAGATATGGAGATTATTGAAAATGAAACGTAAATATTTTTTACAATTTATTCTATGTTTGTTTTTGACTTGCCTTTGGTCCGGGGGAGTGAATGTCCCTGTAGTCCACGCGCAAGATGATGAGGCTTTGGCAAGATGGAATCAGATGTCGGCAGAGCAAAAGCAGGCGTTGCGGCAGAAATATAAGAAATGGAAGAACCTGGACAAGGGCAGCCGTCAGAGAATTAAACAACGTTATTTAGAGTTTAGAAATTTGCCTCAAGAAAATAAACAGAGGATTCGAGAGAATTGGAAGAAGTTTAAGAATTTGCCAGCCCCGCAACGTAAAGCATTAAAAGAGAAGCATGCGCGATGGCAGCAAATGCCGGAGCAGCAGAGAAAAAGTCTTCGTAAAAAATTCCGGAAATTTCAGCAAATGCCGCCGGAGCAGCGCGAACAGTTAAGGCAGAAACGCAAAAAATGGCAGGACATGCCAAAGGATCAGCGGCAACGGCTGCGTAAAGAATTTCGGAAAAAGAGAGAAAATCATCAGCCAGCCTTAAGGCGTGGGCCAGGCCTTTCTGATCCCGGAAGGCCGCAAGGCCAAAGACGCCGTCCGAGGGGATGATACGAATAAGGATATGAAGAAAATCATTTTTATCGTGGGGCCAACAGCTGTTGGTAAAACCGACATTGCCTTTCAATTAGCTCGCCAGATTAATGGCGAGATCGTTTCATGCGATTCGATGCAGGTCTACAAAGAACTTTCCATTATTACAAGTAAACCTTCCTTGGAAATGCGGGAACAAATTCCTCACCATTTAATCGATGTGGTTTCAGTAGAAGAAGAGTTTAATGTTGCGGCATTTAATGTTTTGGCAACAGAGGCGATCCAAAAGGTTTTGGCTGGACAGAAAGTCCCGGTTGTTGTTGGCGGGAGCGGGATGTATATGGAAATTCTTCTGGATGGCATTTTTGAGGAGACTATAAAAGATGTTGATTTTCGTCAACAATTGAAAGGCCGGGTGCAAAAAGAGGGGAATCAGAAACTTTATTGTGAATTACAGCAAGTTGATTCTGATGCTGCCTGTAAAATTCATCCAAATGATGTGCGTCGGGTTATTCGCGCGCTTGAGGTTTATCATGTAACCCAACAGCCGATGTCGCAATTGCAGAAAAAACGTTGCGGTTTGTGGGGAAAACATGATATTGATATTTTTATGATTAACCGTGATCGTCAGGAATTGTATGCACGGATTGACCGACGGGTTGAGGAGATGTTCCAGGAAGGGGCGGTTAAGGAGATTGAAGGCCTTAAAGGCAAGGAGCTGAGCCTTACAGCGCAGAGGATTATTGGTGTTGAGGAAATTCAAGGCTATTTTAATGGTGATTATGAGTTAGATCAGGCGAAGGAAATGATGCAACAAAATACCCGACGGTTCGCCAAGCGCCAGTTAACATGGTTTCGGCGGGACAAACGGCTGCAGTGGATAGATATTCAGCCGGGCGATGTCCTCCCAAACATTCTGGAATAGGAATTTTCCTGAAAAAGAGACGGATATTTATGGAATATTTTGCAACTCACGCGTTTATGATTAATCGTAATGCGAAGAACAGTTCAGGGGAAACCTTGCCTGCTCAGACAGTCCTCGCGCGGTTGCCTTTTCTAAATAAATTCTTTTTTTCGTCGGCAGCCGGCTGCGGAACTCGCGACCTAAGGTTCCCCCTAAACTGTTCTTCTATCACTAATGCAAAAAAACGGGGAAACTCCACTTCTGGAAAAGTGTTTAAGCAAGCTTGGTTAAACCAAAATTATGATAAGCAGGAGAGGCCATAATGAGTAAAAATTTTATTTTAGCCATTTTGTTAGCATGCATATGGTTCTTTTTTTACCATAACCAGGAACCTGGATGGAAAGATTCCTTCGCGCAAGGCTCTTATTTTATTATTGAAGTTGAACCAGGGGGAGACGCTATAGCTGACAAGAAAAACATAAAAAGAATTAAAGAATTTTATGAATACAGATTTAAAGAGGTCGGGGTAAAGAAACAGCAGCGGGTTATAAAAGCTATAAATGAAAGAAAAGTCGTTATACAATTACCATATATCCCGTTGTCGGATTCAGTCACCAAATTTTTGTTTGAGGCCGTCGCTGATCTTGAGTTTAAACTAATCGAAGATAACCCGGTTTTGTTAAAGGCGGCCTTGGAAGGAAATATCCCTGCCGGGTTAACTTTGGAATATTTTAAAGACGGTGAACCGATATTGTTTTCTAGTGGGGTGATTTTAGATGAATCTAATATAAAAGATGCTACAGTGGAAGCAGGTGGCGCTTCTTTTAATACACCTGTTGTAATGTTGCGTTTTAATAAGAAAGGAGCCAGGGATTTTGCCAAAATAACAGGTGACAACATTGGTAGCAGGCTAGCTATAATTTTAGATGGTGAGATATTGAGCGCCCCTAAAATTCGTGAGCCTGTAGTAAATGGGCGTGTTCAAATAACAGGCCAATTTACTATGGAAGAAGCTGGCCTGCTTGCTCTTTCACTGCGAGCAGGGGCCTTGCCTGGATTTAAATTGGTTGAATCTGGCAATTTGACGAAAAAATTATGGGCCGGCAAATAAAAGAAAATAAGTGTCCCAGGGATCCCCTCAGCGATAGTTGAAACTGAACATAATTATATCCTGAATCCTGATCAGAAAGAGTACAAACTAATTAAATTTGGAAAAGCTAAAATATTAGATTTGAATTTAAAAAATGTTTAAGACATTATCGGTCCTTGATCAAATTATTAAGGACGACAGAAAACAGAAAAGAGAAATAAATGGAAAAAGTATTACTTGTTGTCATAGATTACAAACGCCCGACCGGATGGTCTGCTGAAGATATCGCTGATGAGTTGAAAGAACTTGTTGACGGATGTCGTGGTGAAACGGTTGAAACGTTTATTTGCCGTTTAGAAAAACCTTCTGCCCCATACTTGATCGGTAAGGGTAAGGTTGACGAGATTGCCGGTATGTGCGGGATGATTGATGTTGATACGGTCATCTTTAGCCAGGATTTAAAAGGGAACCAGCAGCGTAACCTTGAAGAAAAATTAAAGGTTAAAACAATTGATAGAACACAGTTGATCCTGGATATCTTTGCGCGGCATGCCACCAGTCAGGAAGGGAAGATGCAGGTGGAATTAGCACAGCTTGAGTACCTTTTGCCCCGTCTTGTCGGAAAAGGGATTGCTTTGTCCCGGTTGGGAGGTGGGATTGGAACGTTAGGGCCTGGGGAAACGAAACTTGAGGTTGACCGTCGCCGGATTTTAGAGCGTGTTGGAAAGTTGAAACGCAAATTGAAAGATGTGGTCTCAAGTCGTTCGTTAACAAGAAAGAGACGTCGGGATAAAGGGGTTCCTGTAATCTCGATGGTCGGATACACAAATGCGGGAAAATCTACTCTTTTTAATGTTTTAACGCAAGCTGATCAAGTTGTCCGTGACGGGTTGTTTACGACGCTGGATTCTTTGTCCCGACAAATGGTCTTGCCGAGTCGTCAAAAGGTGGTTGTTTCGGATACCGTTGGGTTGATGCATGAGTTGCCGCACCATTTGATCGAATCGTTTAAAGCAACACTTGAAGAGGTGAAGGAGGCGGACCTTCTTCTTCATGTTTTGGATGTGAGTTGCCCGAATTTTCGGCAACGATATGAGGCTGTTTTGGAGGTTTCCCGTGAGCTGGAGGTTGCGGGAAGGCCGGTGATTACGGTTTTAAATAAGATCGATTTATGTGAAGACCGGTCATTTTTAACCGGATTGGATCGGATTGTTAATAATCCTGTGGCGATATCTGCTAAAAACGGGGAAAATTTTGAAGCATTAGTTGATGCTGTTTCTAAGCAGCTGGCTGCCCTGATTGTGGAGATTGATGTGAAGATTCCTATCGGCCGGATGGATTTGGTTAATTTGGCACATGAACAGGGACAGGTGTACTCTGTTAAGTATTATAATGATTCTATTCATTTAAGAGGGTCCCTTCCGGCACGCTTTGCCGGGGTTTTTTTGAAGGAAAATCTGGGTTAAAGATGGCAACGTGGTAGGCATTGATAACTCGGAGGAAATGATCTCGCTCGCCAAGAATAAATTTCCTTCCACAATATATCCAAATCTATCGTTTGAAAAGCAAGATGCCGGAATATTGTTTTCGCATCTTTTTTTGTTTTTGTCGAGGAGGATTTCTCCCAGAGCAAAAAAAATGCTATTTGCGTTGATTCGATCTTGGGGTGTCGGTATACTTATTAAGTGATTATTTCTTTTGAGTTACGGGTGCGTTTGTCTTGGGGGGCACTGTACCAAAAGGAATGAAGCCCGGCCTGGATACCCCCACCCAAAAATATGGTGGGGATTGTGGAAGGCTTCATTTATGAGAAATTTCAGTCTATCAGTCGTTGTTTTAACAAAAAATGAAGAAAATAACATCGCAGCCTGTTTGGAAAGCGTTTATGGCTGGGCAGATGAAATTCTTCTGGTTGACGACGAAAGCACGGATAAAACCGTTGAATTTGCTCAGAAGTATTCACCTGTTCTTTTACAGAGTAAAATGGATAATGAAGGTAAACAGCGTAACTGGGCATATGCACAGGCCAGGTATGAGTGGGTTTTGAGTCTGGATGCGGATGAGCAGGTTACACAAGAGTTGAAAGACGAAATTGATTCTGTCTTGGACAATGCACAAGTTCAAGCGTTTGCCATACCGTTACGCAATTATATCGGCGATTATTGGATCAAGCATGGGGGGTGGTATCCGGCTAGTAAGATCAAGTTGTTTAAGCCGGAATGTTTTCGATATGAAGAAGTCGAAGTCCATCCTAAAGCCTATGTGGATGGCCAAACCAGCCAGTTGACGCGGGATATTATTCATAAAAGTTACCGGGATTTTGAGCATTTTTTTGAAAAATTAAATAGCCAGACTACCCGTGAAGCTTTAAAGTGGGCGCGAACAGGCCAAAATATTACACGAGGAAAGATTATTCGGCGTTCAATTGACCGTTTTTTTAGGGCGTTTTTTCGAAAAAAAGGCCTAAAAGATGGATTAATTGGATTTATTCTGGCGTTTGGCGCGTCTTTGTATCAAATTATGAGTTATGCAAAATATTGGGAAATGAGGCAGTCGTTTGGTGCCTGTCGCCCGTCGCCTGAAGAAGACGCAAAAACAGAAAAAGTATGATGCAAGAGGTGGAGAAGTAAGATGAAAAAAGCAGTTTTTTTAGACAGAGATGGTGTGATTAACGTTTTTCCAGGAAACGGAGAATACGTAACCAAGGTTAAGGACTTGCATTTTATCCCGCGCGCGTTGGAAGGGATTAAAATATTAAGTGATGTCGGATATCAGGTTTTTGTGGTGTCTAACCAGGCAGGTGTGGGAAAAGGGGTTTTCTCGCAAGATAAATTAAACCGGATCACGAATAAATTAACCAAAGCGGTTGAAAAAGCCGGTGGGCAAATCAGGAAAGTTTTTTATTGTACGCATAAGCCGGATGCGGGGTGTACGTGCCGTAAGCCAGGGCCAGGATCTGTTTTCAAAGCATTGAAGATGATGGATAAGTCCAAGGCATCATTTAACACAGACTATTTTGTCGGTGATACAAAAATGGATATTGAAGCCGGATATGCTTCAGGCTGTCAGACAATTTTTGTCCTTTCAGGTAGAGAAAATCGACGTTATATGCGTACCTGGCTTGTTCAGCCGAATCATATTGTTAAAGACCTTTATGATGCTGCCAGGCTGATTACCAGTCAAAATGGTTTTTTAAACGGAACTAACGGTTCGAAAAAGGCGATAAAGCGAAAATAAAGCTTTATGAAAATCCTCATCATTTATGCCACAGCCGGAGCAGGTCATAGGCGTGCAGCCGAAGCCCTGGCTCAGGAGTTTGAGAAAACCGACCATCAAGTTACCCTCGTTGATTGCCTCGATTACACAAGTTTTCTTTACAAGGTGTCCTATAGTAAAGGTTACACATTTCTTGTTTCCAAAATACCGTGGTTATGGGCATTCGCGTTTGGGTTGCTGGACTTGCCGTTTATGTCCCCGGTGATGCGGTTTTCCCGCCGGCTGCAGAATATCTTTAATACGAAAAAACTTGAAAATTATTTAATTGAAGAGAAGTTTGATTATATTTTCTCGACACATTTTCTTACAAACGAAGTGGCGGGCTATTTAAAGATAAAAGGAAAGATTGGTTCACATATTGTTTCGATTGTGACGGATTTTGATGTGCATCGTATCTGGCTGGCCAAAGGAGTGGATACGTATTGTGTGGCAAGTGATTGGACGAAGAAGAAGTTGGCAATATTAGATATCCCTGATGAAAATATTGTTGTTACCGGAATTCCGACGGATGAAAAGTTTACACGGCATGATGATATCGCGGCGTTAAAGCGGAAATTAGGATTAGATGATGATTTGTTCACGGTGTTGATTGCTACTGGTTCGTTTGGATTTGGCCCGATTGAGAAAATTATTCAGCTGCTTCCCGGTATGCAGATTATTGTGGTATGCGGGCATAACAAAGCCTTGTATGAACGATTAAGCAAGAAGCCGAAAGATCTTGTGAAAGTGTGCGGGCTTGTTAATAATATGGATGAGTTGATGGCGGTTTCAGACGCGATGATTACTAAACCCGGCGGGCTGTCAATTTCGGAAGCTTTGGTGAGTGGTTTGCCGATGATATTTTTTAATGCCATTCCAGGCCAGGAGACCAATAATATTAAGGTTTTAAAAGAATATGGTATCGGTATCAGCAATTGTCCGATTGAAGAGATGGCAAAAGTTTTAAATGGCCTGCGGATATCTGAAGAAGATTTGCAGGAAGCCAAAGAAAATATCAAAAAGCTCGCCCAGCCTGACGCGGCGGGGAATATTGTCAATCTGGTTAGTGGTGGATGATTGTAGAGACGTTGCATTGCGGCGTCTCGATGATCTTTTGGGCTACGGGTAGTGAGCCTTGGTCATGAAATTATGAAACAATCTATTGCTCAAGTTGTTGTCGGCCTTCCTATCGAAGGCCCTTTTGATTATAAGGTCGAGAAATCCTTAGAGGGAGAAGTTTGTGTCGGATCCCGGGTGTATGTTTCCTTTGGTTATCAAAAGAAAGTCGGATTTGTTGTCGGGTTAAAGAGTAAGACGACGTTTAAGAATATCAAGCCCATTAACTCTGTTCTTGATAATGTCCCCTCTCTGGGCGAACAAGCTCTTCGTTTAACGAAAGAAATCTCGCAGTATTACGGTTGCTCCTGGGGTGAGGCGATTGAGACAAGTTTGCCAAATGCCTTGCGCGCAAAACGCTCTTTGCAGCTGGCTATGCCCCTGGATCCCTTGTCTTCCGTGCGTGGCAGCGCGGCAGGTCAATCCATTCTTTGCCATGATCCATCAGGGACAAAACAATGGCCATGGATTCTTGACGAGATTCGCAAAGTGGTTACTCAGGGGAAAGGTGTGATTTTTCTTGTTCCGGAGGTGTGCTTAATCACAAAGGTTCAAGCGGAAATCAAGAAACATTATCGAGGCCCTGTTGCTATATTGGATAAAAAATTAAAAGTTAAAGAAGAACTGGAACAATGGCAGGCAATTAAAGAAGGACGAGTTAAGGTGGTTGTTGGCACGCGGTCAGCGGTTTTTGCGCCGGTACAAAATTTAGGATTGATGGTTGTGTATGAAGAAGAGAATCAGGCATATAAGCAGGAGCAGTCACCATTTTATCATGCCCGGGAAGTTGCCGGATGGCGTGCGGAAATTGAGAATTTGAATTTGTTGTTTGTCAGCTCAGCGCCTTCGGCGGAAATTTGGCAGGATGTTAAGGATAGGAAAATTCAGCGAAAAGATTTTTCAGAAGGGCCGGGAATTCAAGTTCAGCTGATTGATTTATTGGAACATCGATTGTTTAGGAAAACAATGGTTTCATTCCCATTGCAAAGTCGTATGACCGAGGTGTTGTCCCGGGGAGAGAAAGCCTTGCTTTTTTTAAATCGACGGGGGTTTAGTACCATAACGCGCTGCAGTGAATGCGGGTATGCAATTAAATGTCCACGCTGCGATGTTTCAATTTCTTATTTGTATTCCAGGAAGAAACTCGCGTGTCATTTGTGCAATTATACAGTTGACCTGCCGGAAGTTTGTCCGGAATGTCAAAAGAACTATATGCGTTCGACAGGGACAGGTATTGAGAAGATTGAAAGCGAATTGAGCCGGACCTTTCCTCAGGCACGGATCATGAGGTATGATCGGGAAAGCACGAATATTCCCAAAACCGCGGATATTATTATCGCGACACAAGCGGTCATGCGATGGTTAGAGCCGGCATCGGTCGCGTTGGTTGGTGTCCTGGATATTGACGCGGAGTTGAACCGTTTTGATTTTCGGGCAGCCCAGAGGACGTTTGCCCTTCTTGTGCATTTGCGGCAAGCAGCTAAGGAAAAAATGATGGTCCAGACGTATCATCGGGATAATTATTGCTTGCAGGCGGCAGTGAAAATGGATTTTGACGCGTTTTATAATGAAGAATTGTTGTTAAGAAAAGAGATGGGATGCCCTCCGTTTAAGCACATTATCGTGATTGTTTTTAGAGGGAAAAAAGAACAAGAAGCTATGGATGCAGCGCAAATGTTTTATGATAAACTCGGTGTATCTTTATCTGAAAGGGTTGAGGTGAGTGATCCCGGCCCGGATATTCCGCATAAATTGCGCGATCAGTATCGTTTTGTTATTATGTTAAAAGGTGAATCCGTAAAGCGGATGTTGTCTTTGGTTAAGGAAACAACGAAAAAGATTAAAAGTAAACGCAGTGTCATTATGACGGTGAATGTGAATCCGTAGAAATAATCGCTAAACAACGCTGAACATTACGCGAAACTACGCAAAAAAAGATGTCTTGATGGAGAAAGTTTTTATGCGAATAGTATTTTTCGG
Source organism: Candidatus Omnitrophota bacterium (assembly GCA_023143685.1). GTDB lineage: Bacteria > Omnitrophota > Gorgyraeia > Zapsychrales > JANLHA01 > JAGLHE01. The sequence goes on along the minus strand of JAGLHE010000119.1, from coordinate 6,987 downwards.
TAGTGATGATTTTGCTGCTGTGAATTTAGAAAAACTTATTGCCTTAAAGTATGACGTGGTTGCTTGTGTCACGCAACCCGACCGGCCAAAAGGGCGCGGTATGAAAGTGCGGGTTTCACCGATAAAGCAGTTGGCTCGGGAAAATAATATTGAGGTTTCTCAGCCCGAAGACATTAAAGACAACGCGTTTCAGGATCAATTAAAAAGTTTTGATGCTGGCCTTTTTGTTGTGATTGCGTATGGAAAGATTTTACCGGCGGAGGTTCTGGATATCCCGAACATTTGCGCGATTAATGTGCATGGTTCTTTATTGCCAAAATATCGAGGAGCAGCACCAGTTAATTGGGCGATTATTCACGGAGATATTGAGACAGGTGTTTCAGTTATTAAGATGAATGAGAAAATGGATGCAGGGGATATTCTTTGGCAGGAACGCATCGCAATTGAAGAAGAGGATACCTCGGCGACATTGCGTGTTAAGATGGCCAGATTAAGTGCGGACGCCTTATTGCGCGCAATCGATTCCCTTGAAAAAGGGGATTGTGTTATGCGAGTGCAGGATGAAAACCAGGTGTCTTTTGCCCCCAAAATCATGAAGGATTTTGGTCATATTGATTGGACGCAACCGGCGATGGATATTCATAACCTTGTGCGAGGGTTGTTGCCATATCCCGCGGCATATACGTATTATAATAATAAGCGATTAAAGGTTTTAGAAACTTGCGTGCGTAAAAAAGAGGACAATTTGCAGCGTGAGGGTGAGGTTATTGAAATCACGAAAGAGGGGGTTGTTGTTTCTTGTGGCAAGGGGGCGCTGGTTCTTAAGCGCGTTCATCTGGAATCTGCTAAACCTATGGACGCTAAGAGTTTTGTTCTAGGCCATAAAATGACCTCTGGGGTGATATTGGGATAATTTGGTTTGTTTTTTAGCGTAATTTCGCGTAGTGTTTAGCGTAATTTCGCGATTTTTCTTCTTCCAAATTTCATTTGCATACATATTCTATTATGTTATAATCCTACCAAATTCAGAGAGTTTCATTTCACACAACGCGGGTTTAATTATGCCAGAATTACGACGAGATCCAGTTACAGGCCGGTGGGTTATTATCGCTACAGAGCGGGCGAGAAGGCCTGGCAATTTCTTTGATCAACAGAGCAATACTTTTGATGAGGATCAGGAATGCCCGTTTTGCGCAAGCCAGGAGCAAGAAATTTATGCTGTGAGGGATGAATCAGGGGCGTGGCAGGTTATGGTTGTCCCAAGCGGCACGCCATTGTTGCATGATAGTAAAAAATTTAAGCGTCGCGGGCACGGTATGTACGATATTATCAATGATTATGGTGTGCATGAGGTTGTGATTGAAACACCAACGCATACGGCAAATATGGCTGATTTGGAGATCCCTCAGATTCAGCGGGTCTTTGACGCCTATATCGCGCGTTCCCAGGCACTTGCGAAGAATACAAAATTTCAGTATGTCTTAATGTATAAAAATTACGGGTGGGCTGCCGGGAGTCGTCGTATTGGCCATGCGCGTTCTCAGATTATTGCCACAGCTGTTATCCCGGCTAATGTTCAGGAAAAATTTAGTGGCGCTAAAAAATATTTTGAATATCATGATCGATGTATTTATTGCGATATCGTGCGCCAGGAAATAGAAACACAAAAGCGGGTTGTTGTGGAAACAGAACATTTTGTGGCGGTAGCTCCTTTTGCCCCACGGTTTGCTTTTGAGTTATGGATTATCCCCAAGAATCATCATTGTTATTTTTCGAAAGGGGTTGTTGGATATCAGGAGGACTTGGCAAAAATTTTAAAAGAAGTTTTGTTGCGTGTGAAGATAGGGTTAGATGATCCGGCATATAATTATGTTATCCAAACAGCGCCTTTGCATAAGACGAAAAAAGATAATAGATGGCTCACTTTGGAGGAAGATTTTCATTGGCACATTGAAGTGATGCCGCGCATAACCAAGACAGCCGGTTTTGAGAAAGGGTCGGGGTTTCATATTTGTTCCCTCCCGCCGGAAGATATTGCGGAATATTTACGAGAGGTGGAAATAGAATGTCTGAGTTAAGAAGAGACCCTATTGCCGACCGTTGGGTTGTTGTTAAGACGAAAGAAGATTCGTTGGCTCCACAGGATTATCTGCAGGAAGACCATTCTTCTCATCAGGCAGCGATTTGTCAGTTTTGTGAAGGACGTGAAAATCAAACACCACAGGAAGTGGATGTTATCCGTGCGGAAGGAACATCGGCAAACACTCCTGGATGGATGACTCGCGTTGTTCCAAATAAATTCCCGGCGTTAACGATAGAAGGCGATATTGGCAAACGAGGGATAGGGCTATATGACATATCCAATGGTATCGGAGCTCATGAGGTTTTAATTGAGACTCCTGAGCATGGAAAGAATTTTGCTGAGTACAGTGTTGAAGAAATTTCTAATGTCCTTAGGTTGTACCAAAGGCGTGCTTTAAGTCTTGCCAAAGACAAGAGATTTAAGTATATTATGATCTTTAAAAATTATGGCGAATCCGCAGGAGCTTCCGTCGAGCACGAGCACAGTCAGATTATAGCACTCCCGATGGTGCCGCGTTATGTGATTGATGAATTGGAAGGGGCTAAAGCCTATTTTCAATATCGTGGGCGATGTGTGTACTGTGATATGATTCAGCAGGAGTATGAAGATAAGAACCGCATTGTTACAGAGAATGAACATTTTATCGCCTTTTGTCCTTATGTCCCGCGGTATACTTTTGAAAGTTGGATTTTTCCGAAAGAGCATGAATCTGTTTTTTATTCATTGCAGGATGAAGAACGTTTAGCCTTGGCGCAGATTTTGAAAGACATGTTATCGCGCCTGAAAACATGCTTAGCAGATCCGTCTTATAATTTTTATTTGCATATCGCGCCACTGAATCATGGAAATCAGGAAAGCTATCATTGGCATATTGAAATCGTTCCTCAATTGACGCGAGAAGCAGGGTTTGAGTGGGGGACAGGTTTTTATGTGATACATACCTCTCCGGATGTAGCGGCTGAGTATTTAAGAGGAGAGGGAAAGGGTTAATTTTTTAATAACAAGAAATAGGGTGTTGTCCCTATTAATCAGAAGAAGGAGAAGGGGATGTCAGTAAAAATTGGAATTAATGGATTTGGAAGAATCGGGCGCCTTGTTTTTCGTGCTGCCATGAAAAACGACAACGTTGAAGTCGTAGGGATTAATGATCTTGTTGATCCGGATTATTTAGCATATATGCTTAAATATGATTCAACACATGGGCAATTTGACGGCGATATTGCTGTTGATGGAAACAATCTTGTTGTAAATGGTAAAAATATCCGCATTACAGCTGAAAAAGATCCTGCTAATTTAAAGTGGAGTGATGTCGGGGCAGAGTATATTGTTGAGTCAACAGGCCTTTTCTTGACCAAAGAAAAAGCGCAAGGCCATATCCAGGCCGGGGCAAAGAAAGTTGTTATGTCAGCGCCATCTAAAGACGATACCCCGATGTTTGTTATGGGCGTGAATCATGAAAAGTATAGCGCGGATATGGACTTTGTTTCTAACGCGTCTTGTACAACAAACTGTTTAGCGCCGATTGTAAAAGTATTGCATGATAATTTCGGGATTGTTGAAGGGTTGATGACAACTGTTCACGCGATGACAGCTACACAAAAAACAGTTGATGCGCCATCTTTAAAAGATTGGCGTGGTGGACGCGGCGCCAGCCAAAATATTATCCCATCTTCAACAGGGGCAGCGAAAGCTGTTGGAAAAGTTATTCCGGATTTGAATGGGAAGTTGACCGGGATGGCATTCCGTATCCCAACTCCTAACGTATCTGTTGTGGATTTAACCTGCCGGCTGGAAAAGCCAGCTTCTTATGATACGGTTAAAGCAGCGATGAAGGCCGCGGCAGAAGGTGAATTAAAAGGAATTTTAGGATATACCGAAGATGCCGTTGTTTCGAATGATTTCTTAGGGGATGCACGCACATCAATTTTTGATGCAGATGCAGGCATTTCTCTTAACGATAACTTTGTTAAAGTGGTCTCCTGGTATGACAATGAATGGGGATACAGCAACAAAGTGATTGATTTGATTAATTATATGTCGACGGTAAGCTAAACTGTTTTTGTCGGGTATAAAAAAGGCGCTTTCTTTTTAGGGGAGGCGCCTTTTTTTTGAGATTTTATGCTGCAAGGAGGCGAGTTCTCTTGTAATATGGATGCTGGAATTATAGTATGATTTCCAAAAAAGAGATATAATCTAACATAAAGGATGTTTATAATATGTCTGAAGAATATAGAAAGAAATTTAAGGAACAGGAGGCCCAATTGAAGGCCTTGAGCGTAGAAATTGTCCAAAGAGATAAAGAAATTGAGAGGCTTCTTGCAGGGAAAGAAGCCTTTATGTCTTTAGTGGCTCATGAGGTGCGCACACCTTTAACAATTGTTAAAGAGAGCTTGTCGCAGCTTATTGACGGCATCGGCGGCCCGGTCAATGAAGAGCAGGGACAGCTTTTAGAGATGGCCTTGAATAATATCAAGCGGTTAACATATAATATTAATGAGCTTCTCGAGACAGCTAAAGAGAGCAATAATGACTAAACAGGGAGGGTGTTGTGAGTAAGAAAATACTTGTTATTGATGATGATCCCGGAATTTTAGGAGTGATTAAAGCGCGATTAGAAGCATGCGAATTTGAAGTTGTTACGGCATTGGATGGTGATGAAGGGTTGAGAATGATTCCGCAAGAGAAACCGAAGTTGATTATTACAGATGTTATGATGCCGAATATGGATGGGTATTCTTTAATCCTTGAGATTAAGCGCCTTGAGGAGGCGAAGGATGTTCCTGTTATTGTTTTAACGGCGAAAGAGATGATGGAAGATTTGTTTAAGCTGGAGGGAGTTGTCGATTATATCGTTAAGCCGTTTGAAAGTGGAAAGCTGGTGGCCGCTGTTAAGAAGCATTTTCCGGAATAAAAATGTTGGATGAGTTGTGCTGTGAGGCATGAGTGTTTGATGCGCGAAGAAATGTCCTGCCCTGTTGCCATTAAGGCTTTATCCGGCTCGATTTTTTGTTATAATCCACAAGAATATATTTAAGTTAAAATTATTATGTTTGAAGGAGATTCATATGCCAAGAAAGACAACCAGTCCTTATGTTGTTGTTAGAGATTCACGTATTCATAGCACAGGTGTTTTTGCCAAGAAATTTATTCCCGAGGGCACGCGTATTATTGAATACGTTGGCGAGCGGATCACAAAAGCTGAATCGGACCGTCGTGCGGATATCCCATTAAATCGGCATAAGAAAGATGCTGCCCATGGCGCGGTGTATATTTTTCAGTTGAATAAACGTTACGACGTGGATGGAGCTGTATCCTATAACACAGCCCGCTTTCTTAATCACTCGTGCGATCCTGATTGTGAGACCGATATTATTCGCGGACATATTTGGATTATTGCGCTGCGCGATATCGAAAAAGGTGAAGAGTTGACATATAGTTATGGTTATGATTTCGAAGACTATCAGGAGCATAAATGTTGTTGCGGATCAAAGAGATGTGTTGGATATATTTTAGCAGAAGAGCATTGGCCCAAGTTGAAGCGGGCGCTCGCCCGGAAGAAGAAAACCAGGAAAAAGATTGTTAGTAAAGAATCCAGAAAAGAACCTATCCGGCATGCAACGCACCATGATTGAGTCGATTTTGTTTAAGTACGAAGTGCGAGGCCCGATATACGAGGTGTGATGTTCGGTTTTTTTTCGTACCTCGTACATCACCCAGTTATTAATATGCGAAAGTTTACCCACCAGGAAATTGTTGCCCGCCAAAAGATCCGCGCCCGAGAACCGCGGATTCCGTTAACCGTTGTCCTTGATAATATTCGAAGTTTGCATAATGTAGGCGCGATCTTCCGGTCTGGTGACGGGGTTGGTGTTGAAAAGATTTGGTTATGTGGAATCACCGGATTCCCGCCGCAAGCACAAATTTCTAAAATTGCTTTAGGGGCCGAAGAGCGTGTGCCTTGGGATCATTGCCGCGATGTTGTGAAAGTCGTTAAAAAGTTGAAAAAAGCGGGATATCAAATTGTTCTTCTTGAGCAGACAGACACCAGCGTCGGGTATCAACATTTTGTGCCGGAAAAACCCATTTGTCTGGTTGTCGGTAATGAGGTCGAGGGTGTTTCAGGCGATCTCATTGCCCTTGCGGATGTAGCTGTGGATATTGAAATGGGGGGTATTAAAAATTCTCTTAATGTTTCTGTGGCTTTTGGTATTGTCGTATATCATTTGAGAAATTGTATTAATCGGGAGAACGTATTTTCTGGGTCAAAAAAATAAATTTATGATAAGAATAACACGTGATTCATCCAGGCCCCTGCCATTAAGCTTTATTAGTTGGAGCATTCTTTTTGCGAATCTTTTTCTGATATTTCTAATGTATTATGCTGCCCTTCCAGCCAATCCCATTTATCCCCGCATTGTCTCCTTTGTTGCTATTGTTGCAGTTTTTCCTTATGATTTGTTTCAAGGATATTTGAATGAATTTTGGTTTGTCCACCTTCTTTGGATCCTGCTTGTTTCTTTATCGGCGGAGGGGCTTTTTCGTTATGACCGTTTTGCCCGTAAGGCTTTTATTGTTTTAGGTGTCATTCATGGAGTTGTGTTGTTCTATATTATGGCCTTGCGTTTTGGCCGGCCTGAATTTTTAGGATATTTTTTTAAATTGTATTTTAATTGGGTAGCGGTAGGTTCGTATATCGGGGTCTTGACTCTTCCGGAAATCCGTCCTTATTTTAAAGTTGATGTTAGGTCTAAGATTTTTAAAATGATAACGGATAGGTTGCATATCAAAGAATCTGCCCCAAAAAGTGAGAAAGGATATTATAATTTGGGTTTGGCATATGAGAGGTTAGGGAGGTATGATGACGCGATTGTAGTCTTGCAGAAAGGCAGGGAGGTTAATCCTGA
>JAGLHE010000118.1 GCA_023143685.1 Candidatus Omnitrophota bacterium | reverse complement strand
ATGGCGTCCGGACACAGCGTAAAGGGGAGACATTTTTTAAAAAATTTACAGCGAAGTTATTTTATAAGTTTATGGGAGCCGCGTCTAACACAGATGTTTTGGAAAATGTCGGGGATTTTTACCTGCTGGACCGAAAGGTTGTTGATGTTTTAAATCAGATGGATGAACGGCATCGGTTTATCAGGGGTATGGTTGCCTGGGTTGGCTTTAAACGAACAGCTGTTGAGTATGTCCGGCAGGCACGCAAAGCAGGAAAGACCAAATATAGTTTGTGGAAAATGGTAAAGTTTTCTTTCGATGCGGCGACATCCTTTTCTTTTGTGCCGTTGCGTGTAATCTCTGTGGTGGGATTTGTTATTTCGACGTGTGCTTTTTTAGGGATACTCGTGGCGATTTATTGGAAGGTGACGAGTGCGCCTAATTGGGGATGGGCTTCGTTAATGGCGGTGATTCTTTTTATCGGGGGAGTGCAGATGCTTGCTATTGGGGTTATCGGTGAGTATTTGGCGCGCATCGGTGATGATGTCCGGCATCGCCCATTGTTTACGGTTAAAGAAATATTAGATTAGGGTAGAGAGAAGAGTGATAAATGGTTCAAAGAGAAGAAAGTTGTGATAAGAAATTTGACCATAAATTCCGGTTCAGGGGATTATTGGAAAATCCGATTGTTTCGAATGTTCAGCGAGCAATTTTAGACGCCGGGCGAGTGCAGGGGCTTCGTCGGGCCTTGAAGCCATATGACTATGCAAGTGTTCTGGATGTTGGCTGTGGTTTAGGTGAGGGATCAGCTGTAAGTAAAGGGTTCTATTGCGGCCTGGATAATAGTGTTCGTCGAATTCAGTATGCAGCTCATAATTATTCGAAACATTTTTTTCTTGTCGGGGATGCCCTGAAATTACCGTTCGCGCAACAATCTTTTGATGTCGCGATGTTGGTTGACACTGCACATCATTTGGATGATCAGCAGTTCAGGGATGTTTTGTTAGAGTTAAAAAAGGTTAGTCGGAAGTATGTGGTTGTGAGTGATCCTGTGTTTTTTGAAAATCAGGGCAAAATAAGCACTTTTTTTTATCGGTTGGACAGGGGAGCATGTTTTCGTACGGTCGAACAAATGAGGAAAATTTTTGCCACGATTGAAGGATTGGAATTAGTGAAAACGGAATCCTATCAAACTTTTCCTGGTTTGTACTGCCATACGACATTTATTTTAGAAAGATAAGAAGCATGCAACTATTTTGAGGGCAACGTGCAACGTAGCCACGCACTGAATGATTTGTCTTGTCATAAAGTAGAATCCAAGATATAATAGCTGCTGTTCTTGAGAATTTTTTAAAGATATAACTGTAGGTAAAGAAACAAGTTAAGAGTTTTTTCGGGAAGGGTAGATGCTTTATGGCAAAAAAACGTAAAGACAGGACAATATGGTCCAGGATGATTTTGATCGCGGCTATGGTTGGACTGTCGTTTTGGTCATATAAACAGTTTGTCTGGAATTACAACAGGATTGATATGACGTATAGCATTATTCAGTCCTTGCTGGTTAATCAGGCCACGTTGGTTAAGGTATATGAGAAAGAAATAGCGATTCTTAAAGCATCGCTTCAGGCAACCGAGGTGATTTTAGCTGATACGGAATTAGAAAATAAACGGTTGCAGCAAAAGATTGTGTTGCTTGACCGGCTGACTGACTTGGAAAGGGCGATTGCGGGTTTGAAAGCAAAGAATGCGCAGATTATTAGTGATATGGTATCCATTCGAGAGCAAGAACAAGCAAGGAAGGTTCAGATGAGTCAAATTATTCCTCCTTTGGAGGAAGAGCTTTTTGATACGGTTGAGGGTGGTAAGACTTTGCTTGCCAAGTACCGCAATAAAGTCCATAAAATTAAACAAATTATAAAACGTATAAAAAAGGATGACAAAGACGAAAGAATTGTCATTTTTAAAGAGGAAGATCAAAAGAAGTTGTTGTTAGGAAATAATGGGTATTTAGTGAAGAATGGAGTCTCATCTCCTCCCCGCATGTTAGATGTCCTTCCATCTCCAAATCATGTTTCGATTAAAGTTGAATTTGTAAAATAGGTTCGCTTGATAGTTTTGACTGCTCGCAACTATTTTATGGCCGTGTAGGAATTTCGTATGAGGTCTTTGAAATTCCTATACTATAAAATAAATGTTTTGCCTTTTATGCTGTTTAGGCCTCTTCGCAGAATGTTGTGGAGGGGCCTTTTTTGTACCCGTTGAGTTACTGCGGGGCGAATAGTGCAAGGTATCCCGTGCTCAAACATCTTCGCTTCGCTTCGAAACTGCGCGTGGGACACCGTACACTATTCGCCCCGCAGTAACTCAATGGGTACTTTTTTTTGTATATTCTTGATGTGTCTATGAGATTTTTATAGTAAAATAAACTCGCTTGATAGTTTTGATTGCTCATAACTATTTTACAGTATTCGGAAAGTATAAAATAATTTATAGTATAGGAATTTCAAAGACTCCATACGAAATTCCTACACGGGCATGAAATAGATACGAGCAGTCAAAAGTGTCAAGCGAGTTTATTTTATAAAAAAGAGAAAATGAGTATCTTTATACTTGGTTATGTCACCACGTCTTAAACGTTTAAAAAGAACAAATCCGGAACCATATTCACTGCCTACACAGGCAGGGGATATTTCTTATGTTCTTGTCCGCTCGGCTAGACGACGAACCATTGCAATTTCAATAGGATCAACTGCCCAGGTGCGTGTGGCAGCACCGCGTTACGCGCCTGACAAGGAAATTCGTAGTTTTATTGTTGAAAAAGCTCCGTGGATTCAAAAAAAACTTATAGAAGCCAGACATGTTCAAGAAATCCTTCGGAAGCGTCAATATATATATGGAAATGAATTTTTGTTTTTAGGGGAGAAATATCCGTTAAAGGTGGAGGGGGAGGATATCCGGCAAAGCCGTATCGCGTTTGATGGCCGGAGATGGTGTGTCCGTGTTCCTCACGCGGTTGAGGGCCGGAAGCGTCAAGATTTAGTGAAGAATAAGCTTGTTCAATGGTACAGGATACAGGCGAAGGAGATTTTTGGCGGACGGATTTTTCATTATGCCCGGCAGATGGGACTTGAGCCGCAAACGATTGCTGTTAAGACACAAAAACGTATTTGGGGAAGTTGTGCCCATAAAGAAAAAGCGATTAGTCTTAATTGGCAGCTTGTTTTATCTCCAATGGCAGTGATTGACTATGTGGTTGTCCATGAGATGTGCCATTTGATTGTTCCAAATCATTCGAGGCGATTTTGGCAAAAGGTCGGGAAAGTTTTGCCGGATTATAAGGACCGGCAAAAATGGCTTAAAAAGAATCAACTCGATATGGTTTTACCGTAATCGGAGAACAAGATGTATAAAAAGATAATTTCAGGGTTAATCTTATTCAGGGTGTAGTTTTTAACTACAAAACAAAGAAAGGATGAAATTATGTTTCCGGCAAAAAATATTATGACCACGGATGTTATGAGTGTGAAAGCCGAGACCTTAGTATGTGATGCAATGAGGATTCTTATCGATAATCAGATTAGCGGGCTTCCTGTTGTCGATAACGAAGAAAATGTTATCGGGATTATCTCGGAAAAGGACATGTTGCGTCTTTTATTTAATACCAGTATTAAAGAAAATGATACAGTTTTAGATTACATGACAAAGGAAGTGGTAAGTTTTAAAGAGGAAGATAGCGCTGTTGATATCTGTGAGTTTTTTATGAATAGTTCTGTGCGAAGAGTCCCGATTGTTCGCGAAGGCAAACTGGTTGGAATTGTTAGCCGCCGCAATTTGATTAAAACAATTCTGCATCTTTGGGGGAAAGATTAGCCCTTGATAAGCAATTAGAAATTTTTTGCCATACGAGGTGATCCGCACAAGCCTCTAATGGGTCTTCCTGTAGCGTGACTGTTGGGTCTAAGGAATACCAAGCGATTTCGAAACCATGTTCCCTCCTGGAATTATTAAGTGCTGTTCGCGCGGCCCTTGCATAAAATTCCCTTATCAGTATAATTAATAATACTTCTTTATGAATATTAATATTAAAGTTATCCCCGGTGCGAAGAGAAATTTCTTTAAGGAAGAAAAAGAAGGGGTAAAAGTCTACCTGACAGCCCCGGCGGTCGACGGGAAAGCTAATAAAGCCTTGGTTGATTTTTTGGCAAAGCATTTTAAGGCCCGTAAGTCCCACGTCGAGATCATAAAAGGATTGAAATCCCGACATAAAACAATTAGTATATTAAATTTAGCAGAAGGTTAATAATCGGGGTGTGATGAGCGCGAGCCGCGGAACAAGGAGGAGAAAATGTTAGCAGAACAAATAAGTAAAGATTACATTCAGGCTATGAAAGCCAAAGATTCTTTGAAATCTTCGACATTAAGTTTTTTAAGGGCTCAAATCAAGAATGTCATTATTGACAAAAAGAAAGATGTCCTGGAGGATGAGGAGGTTGTCGCGATTATTAAGAAACAGGTTAAGCAGCGTCATGATTCGATTGAGCAATATGAAAAAGGTGGACGGCCTGAATTAGCACAAAAGGAAAAGCAGGAATTGGAAATTTTAAAGAATTATTTGCCGGAAGAGATGGCGGCAGAACAGTTAGGCCCGATTGTTGAAGAAGCGATTAAAGAGTCAGGGGCAACAAGCATGAAGGATATGGGCGCTGTTATGAAAGCGGTTATGCCGAAGGTCGCGGGAAAAGCAGACAACAAAATGGTGAGTGATTTGGTTAAAAAGTCGTTAGCACAACTGTAGATTAAGGGGCCTTCGCATATTATGGGATTTTCAAAGAAATTTATTGTATCAAGCGTCGTTGTGTTATGCGTTTTTTTTGGAGCAGGTTCGTGGATCTCGAGTAAGTATACGGTTCCCATTTTAATGTATCATCAAGTAGAAGATGTTGAGGATGGCAAAGTCCCGCCAGGGGATACGGTAACGCCTGAAGTTTTTGAAGTCCAGATGTCGTTTTTAAGAGAGAAAGGTTACAACGTTATCCGTTTAGCTGATGCCATGGAGGCGATGCGGAATAATCAGGAATTGCCGCATAACAGTGTTGTCGTCACCTTTGATGATGGATTCTTGAATAATTTCACAAATGCTTATCCTGTCCTTAAAAAGTATGATATCCCTGTGACATTATTTGTTGCGCCCGGTTTTATGGGAAGAGATGGTTTTCTGGATTGGTATCATATAATCGAGATGAGTAAAGGCGGAATTGAATATGGCAGCCATGGGATGGAGCAAGGATATTTGCCGGATCTGACGAGAGAAGAGAGAAATTTTGAGCTTAAAAATAGTAAGCAAATTTTATCCCGGCGTTTGAAACAATCGATTTATTACTATGCGTATCCGGTCGGCGGTTTTAATGATGAAGTCAAGGAACAGGTGCGCCAGGCTGGGTACTATGCTGCGATGACAACAAATCGAGGAAATGATCGTTTCAACAAGGACCTTTTTGAGGTTAATCGTATCAAGATGAGCAATAAGGATATTTCTTCGTGGACGTTCCGGGCGAAATTTAGTGGGTATTACAACTTGTTTCGTAAATTAAAAGATTCAGATGGATGATAATATTATGAAGGTTTAGGGAGGAAATTGGTTTTATGAAAAAAACAAAGGCAGAAAAGAATTCAGTGGAATATTTTTTAAACAAAGAAGGAAGCTTTGTTATTGAAAATTATAACCAAAGCAAAACATTTAGTAACTTTTTTCCTGGGGTGGCTGGCATATGGGGAACACCGATGTGGGTGTTTTATGTGAACCGCGGCCAGTGTATTTCAAGCTGTGGAATTGAGAGTAAGGATAAGGCGATTTTAGAGTTTCATCCTGCGAATAAGGCGTACCGCTTGGCTTCTTCTCAGGGGTACCGGACATTCCTGAAAATAAAATATGGTTCCAAGACTCTTTTTTGGGAACCATTTCAGGACAACATATCAAAGCCTGTTTTTAAAACAAAACAAAAGATGACGATTACAGCGCACGACCTGACAATTGAGGATATTAATTTGACGTTGGGGATTATTGTCCGCGTTAACTATTTCACGATCCCGGAAGAAGAATTTCCAGCACTCGTGCGACGTGTTACGGTCGAAAATATTTCAAGAAAAAAATATGACATTGAATTGATTGACGGGTTGCCGATGATTATGCCGTACGGGATGAACGATTGGGTGATCAAGAATATGTCTCGGACCGTTGAAGCCTGGGTAAAGGTGCGCAATTTAAAACAAAAAGCACCGTACTATCACCTTAATGTGGAAGTGAACGACATTGCAGTTGTTAAACATATCAAAGAAGGTAATTTCTATTTTTCATTTGATCCTGCCTCAAAAACGAAAAAACTTTTAGACCCGATTGTTGAAGCAGAAATTGTTTTTGGCCCATCATCTGATTTTGCCGTGCCGAAACGGTTTCTTGAGGCTAAAAAGTATAGGGTTGCTGATCATCAGCAGACGAGCAACCGTACGCCGTGCGCTATGAGTTTTTCTGCGTTCAAGTTAGTGCCAAGGCAGAAAAAAGAAATTGTTTCTTTGATAGGTTCAGCTCATAACGAACAGCAGCTCAATAAAATTGTGCGTAAGGCCACAACGCAAGGGTTTGTTGAGAAAAAGTTTTGCCAAAATAAAGATATTATAGAGGGTATTAAAAATTATGCTTTTACTAACAGTTCATCCCCGGTTTTTGATCAGTATTGTGGCAATACTTTTCTGGATAATGCCTTGCGTGGCGGGTTACCGGTTTCGTTGCACACGGGAGAGGGTAACATTGCTTTTAATGTGTTCAGCCGTAAGCATGGCGACCCGGAACGTGATTACAATTATTTTTTATTGAGCCCGACACATTTTTCGCAGGGAAACGGAAATTATCGCGATGTTAATCAGAATAGAAGGAATGATGTCTGGTTTAATCCGGATGTTAAAGACAGTACCTTGATTACTTTCTTAAGCCTGAGCCAGGTTGATGGATATAATCCTCTTGTGGTTAAAGGTCTTGGGTTTGCACCTGAGAACATGAATAAAGTTAAGAAGGTCGTTTTTGAATGTGTGAAAGGTGAAGGCAAAACTCTTTGCGACAGGATTCAGCAAGGTTTTCAGCCAGGGGAACTTCTGCAATGGATTGCGAAAAACAATGTGCATTTAAAGGTTTCTTCGCATGAGTTTTTAGGGCGGATGTTAAATGTCTGTCATAAAAACGAACAAGCTGATCATGGTGAAGGGTTTTGGGCAGACCATTGGACCTATAATCTTGATTTGATTGAAAGTTTTCTTGGACGATATCCGGAAGAGTTAAGAATGATTCTTTTAGAGAAAAAGGGTTTTCATTTTTATCATGATATTCATTATATGCTCCCACGTGATCAACGGTATGTTTTAACTCCTAATGGCGTGCGTCAATACCATTCGGTTAAGTGCGGAACTGAAGAAATCGAGATTATTGATAACAAGCTGCGGACCAAGAATGGAAAAGGGCCTGTTTATTTGACAACGCTTGTTGCAAAACTACTTTGTTTGATTGCCAATAAATCCGCAACCCTGGATCCCAGCGGGATCGGGATTGAGATGGAAGGCGGCAAGCCGAATTGGTATGACGCGCTTAATGGTTTGCCTGGGCTTCTTGGATCGTCGATATCTGAAACGTTGGAATTAAAGCGCTATTGTTTGTTTTTATTGGATTCTCTCGTACAACTGGATGTGGATGATAAAGTTGAGGTTAAGGTTTTTGAAGAGCTGTATGCTTTCATTAAAAAACTTAAAGATATTCTTCAAAAGGAAAAGAATGCATTAGTTTACTGGCAAAAATCGAATGATGTCAAAGAAGCCTATCGCGTGAAAGTCCGTCAAGGCATCAATGGTGCGGAAAAAATTATGACAGTGGGTGATATCCGGGCCTTTTTACAATTAGTGGTTGAGCGTATGGATGGTGCAATTGCCAAGGCAAAAGATAAACGAGGGCTTTTGGCAACGTATTTTTATCACGACGCCACATCTTATAAAACATTAGGGAAAAAAGATGATGTTGAGTATGTATTACCGTTGAAATTTAAAAAACATGCCTTGCCGTTTTTTCTGGAAGGGTTTGTTCACGCGTTGCGGACTGAAAAAGATCCAAAGGCCGCAAAAAAACTTGCCGCCCGATTAAAGTCAAGCCCGCTTTATGATAAAGAATTGAAAATGTATAAAGTGAATGCCAATTTGGATCGTGAAACTGAAGAAATTGGCCGCACCCGTATCTTCCCGTCCGGCTGGCTTGAAAACGAATCCATTTGGCTGCATATGGAGTATAAATATTTTCTCGAGTTGTTGCGATGTGAGCTTTACGACGAATATTATGAGGCGATCCATGACGCGCTTGTGCCGTTCCTGGATCCCGCGCGATATGGACGCAGCACATTAGAGAATTCTTCGTTTATTGTCAGTAGCGCGCATGAGGATGAGGCTTTGCATGGCCAGGGTTTTGTCGCGCGGTTATCCGGAAGCACAGCCGAGTTTGTGCATATGTGGATGTTTATGAATGTAGGGAAGAATCCTTTTATATGCAATGCGGACAATGAGTTGACGCTGCAGTTGAAACCTGTTTTGTCAGAAAAGTTGTTTACGAAAAAAGAAACAACTGTCCGGTATCTGGATGCAAAAGGACGATGGGTAGATTTGGTTTTGCCGAAAGATACATATTCGTTTAATTTTCTTGGCGATGTTTTAGTGGTTTACCATAACCCGTCACGCAAAGATACGTTTGGTAAAAACGCGGCATGTATTCAGGAAGTTGTGTTAACGTATCCGAACCTCAAGTTCCCAGTGCGTTTAAAGGGCGGGATTGTTGGCGCACCTTATGCGCAAGATATCCGGAACCATAAAGTCTCAAGGGTTGATGTTTATTTTAGTTAGATAGAGAAGAGGAGGAGAACTATGACAGACACAAACATTACAGCCATCAATGAAAAAGTTAAAAAGGAAAGTGCTTTTATTGAAGGCATCTTGATGGAAATGGAGAAGGTGATTGTCGGTCAGCGTTACATGACCGAGCGTCTTCTGGTCGGCCTTCTGGCGAACGGACATATTTTAATTGAAGGGGTGCCGGGGTTAGCGAAGACTATGGCTGTTAAAACATTGTCCTCGACAGTTCAAGCTAAATTTCAGCGCCTTCAATTTACGCCGGATATGTTGCCTGCGGACTTAACAGGCACACTTATTTATGACCAGAGGACAGGGGATTTTAATATTAAGACCGGCCCTATTTTTGCCAACATCATCTTGGCAGACGAAATCAACCGTGCGCCCGCTAAAGTGCAGAGCGCGCTTCTTGAAGCAATGCAGGAACGGCAAGTGACCATTGGCGAAGAGACGTTGTTCCTTGAAGAGCCGTTCCTGGTTTTCGCCACACAAAACCCGATTGAACAGGAAGGGACCTATCCGTTGCCTGAGGCTCAAGTTGATCGTTTTATGCTGAAAGTTACGGTTGATTATCCCGGCAAGAGTGAAGAGTTGCGTATTTTAAAGCGTATGTCGTATACAAAAACAGATATTAAGGTGAATGCCATTGTTAAACCCGAAGACATTATCCGCGCGCGCGGTGTTGTGGACGAAGTGTATATGGATGAGAAGATCGAAAAGTATATCGTTGATATTGTTGAGGCCACGCGTAATCCTCAGGATTATGGTTTAGAAGGCCTAAAAGGATTGATTCAATATGGCGCCTCTCCCCGGGCAACTATTAATTTGGCGATTGCGTCAAAAGCTTATGCGTTTTTGCAAGGCCGTGGGTATGTTACTCCGCAGGATATTAAATCGATTGGAATGGATGTGCTGCGTCACCGTGTGATTGTCAGTTATGAAGCGGAAGCTGAAGAAAAAACGTCAGAAGATATCGTAAAGAAAATTTTTGATGAGGTTGAAGTCCCGTGATACCCAAAGACCTGTTCCGAAAAGTCCGGCGTATTCAAATCACCACATCACGTCTTGTCACTGATGTGTTTGCCGGGCAGTATCATAGTGTGTTTAAAGGCCGGGGTATGGAGTTTGATGAGGTTCGTGAATATCAAATAGGTGATGATGTCCGTACCATTGATTGGAATGTTACCGCGCGTACCGGCAAGGCGCACGTTAAAAAGTTTGTGGAGGAGCGTGAGCTGACTGTCATGCTGCTTGTGGATGTGTCTCGTTCCTGCCGGTTTGCTTCAGTCAATGCTTTAAAGAGCAGGTTAGCCGCAGAAATCGCGGCTGTTCTCGCGTTTTCCGCGATTCGTAATAATGATAAAGTCGGGGTGATTATTTTCACGGATAAAATTGAAAAGTTTATCCCGCCGCAAAAAGGCGTGCAGAATGTTTTGCGTGTCATCCGTGAAGTTCTTTATTTTGAGCCGGAAAACAAACAGACCGATGTTTCCAGGGCTTTGGAGTACTTGAGTAAAGTCACGACCCGCAAAACTGTTTCGTTTTTGATTTCGGATTTTTTTGTGTCATCGACGGATGATGAATCAGTTGAAAGGTTGCGTAAGGCCCTGGCGATTACAAATAAACGTCATGATTTAGTTGCGATTACGTTGGATGATCCGATTGAATGCCGGTTGCCTGAATGTGGTTTGTTAGAGTTGGAGGATGGAGAAACAGGCCAGAAGGTTGTGGTTGACACGAGTGACACTGGTGTGCGCGAACAATATGAGAAAAATGCGCAAGATCGTCTGCAGGGCCGTAAGCGGTTGTTTCAATCTGTTGGGGTTGATTTTATTGAAACGTCTACTGATGCATCTTATTCGGATGCCATGGTTAAATTCTTTATTAAACGTCGTCAAAGACGCTTTTAGCTTTACCATGCAAATGGAATATTTTTCGATTCAGGCGTTTATGATTAATCGCGATGCGAAGAACAATTCAGGGGAAACCTTGCCTGCTCAGACAGTCCTCGCAAAAAGCAGGGGAAACTCCATAAGAGTTTTACTTGTATTCCCAATTCTTTTTTTAAAATCTTCACACGTGCTTGGCGAAATAGATTTTGCTCAAGGGATCAGAGACGTCAAGCCGCCGGTTGATTTTCCTCCGAATTTTCTTCTTATTTTATTAGTCTTTTTACTATTTGTTGTTGCAATATTTTTGTTTGGGGCACGGTCTTTTGTTTCTCGGGCCCGTAAACAAAAAGAAGAGGTTGTGCCTCAGGATCCGCCGTGGGTGGCCGCACAGCAACGGTTGGTTGCGTTACGTCAGGAAAACTTGCCTGCAAAAGGCCAAATTAAAGAATATTACACTCAATTATCAAATATCCTCCGTCATTACATTGAAGGCCGCTTTGAAATTAATGCCCCGGATAAAACTACTGAAGAGTTTTTGTGGGATTTAAAGGCAATGAGTGAATTTTCAGTTGAACAGAAACAGTCGTTAACTGATTTTTTGAATTGTTGTGATAAGGTCAAGTTTGCTAAATATGCGTCAGAGCCGCAGGAGGTTGAGACAAGTTTTATCTTGGTTGAAAAGTTTGTGGAAGAAACTATTGTAAAAAATGAATAGTCGCTAAACCACGCTAAACATTACGCGAAACAATGCGAAAAAGGAGAGGGCGTATGCTTTTAAAAAACAGAACAGCTATAGTTACAGGGGCGACACGTGGAATTGGCCGGGCAATTGCCTTTCGTCTTGCTAAAGAAGGCGCGAATATTGCGTTTAATTATGCCAGTAGTGAAGCGCAAGCGGAAACGTTAAAGAAGGAAATTGAGGCGTTGGGCGTGGGTTGCTTGGCGAGTAAGGTTGATATTCGGGATTATGACGCGACACAAAAATTCAAGAATGATGTTTTAGATAAATTTGAAGGGTTTGATATTTTGGTAAATAACGCCGGGATTATCCAGGACGCGGCGTTGATGATGATGACAAAAGATCAGTGGGGTGACGTGATCGAAACGAATTTAACAGGCACGTTTAATATGACCAAGGCAGCGATTGTGACATTTATGAAACAAAAACGGGGTGATGTCGTTAATATTTCTTCTATCACAGGAATTAAAGGGATGCCGCGTCAGACAAATTATGCTGCCTCTAAAGGCGGTATTATTGCTTTTACCAAGGCATTAGCCAAGGAAACCGCAGGTTATGGTGTCCGCGCGAATGTGGTGGCTCCCGGATTTATTGAAACCGATATGATAGGCGGGCTTGATGAGGGGTATCGAGAAAAGGCCATTGAACAGATACCTTTAAAGCGTTTTGGCAATGTTGATGATGTTGCCGGGGTGGTAAGTTTTTTGTTAAGTGAACACGCGCAATATATCACCGGCCAGGTGATTCAAGTTGATGGGGGGATGGGGATTTAATAAGTTTTTAAATTTTATCAATATGTTATTTAAAACTCCTTTAATTTTACTTTTAGCGCCTCTGGCTATGATAGCTGTTATTTGGCTGAATCGTAAACAGCAATCGCCTGCTTTGCGTTTTCCGTCAGCTGCTATTGTTTCCTGCCTTCCCAAGACATGGAAAAATCAATTCAGCCGGTTTCCATTTTATTTGCGTTTGCTTGCGCTTGTGTTATTTATTGTTGCTTTTGCCGGTCCGCGGACTGTTTTTGAAGAAACAACCTATAAAGCGGAAGGGATCGACATTATGCTTGCGATTGATGCGTCCCGGAGTTTAGCCGCGGAAGATTTTAAGCTGAATGGAAAACGATACAATCGGCTTGAGGTCATAAAGGATGTTGTTAAGGAGTTTATTGATGGCCGGGCGAATGACCGGATTGGCATTGTCGCTTTCGCGGGGTTGGCGTATACGGTCAGCCCGTTAACTAAAGATTATACCTGGCTTAAAGCAAACCTGGACCGTATTAAATTTGATTTGATTAAAGACGGGACAGCCATAGGTTCAGCGATTAATTCATCCTTGATTCGTTTAAGGGATAGTGATGCCAAGAGTAAGGTGATGATCCTTTTGACCGATGGGGTGAATAATTCCGGAAAAACAGATCCTTTAGCGGCCGCAGAGGCGGCTAAGGCCAAGGGAGTTAAGATTTATGCAATTGGCGCGGGAAGAAAAGGGCATGCTCCGTATCCGGTTCAAAATATGTTTGGCCAGACAGTGTATCGCAATGTTAAGACAGACGTGGACGAAGAAACATTAAAGAAGATCGCAAGTATTACAAATGGAAAATATTTCAGGGCAACAGATACAGCGGCGTTGCGGAAGATTTATAAGGAAATTGATGAGCTGGAAAAGACAGAGATCGAGGAATTGGGGTACCATGAGTATCAAGAATTGTTTGGGTATGTTTTAGCGTTTGCCTTGCTGCTGATTTTGTTAGAGCAGGTATTGTCAAATACGGTATTATTAAAACTTCCGTAACGTGTTACGTGCAACGCGCTACGGGCAACGGTGAAAAATTTCAAATGCTTCGGTTCGAGTAACGAGCCGTGAGATACGAAATGCAATTTTTATGAGATTTGAATATCCGGAAATATTGAATTTGTTATGGCTGGTGATCTTTTTTGCCGGATTCCTTTTTTGGATGAGGCTAAGAAGATTCCGGCTTTTAGACCGCTTTGCTCAGAATCACTTGCTTTCCGAGGTGGCGGGCACGGTTGATTTTAAAAAGGACAAGATTAAGCGGATTCTTTTGGTTTGTGTGGTTGCGTTGAGTGTTGTTGCGCTTGCTCGTCCACAATGGGGATTTGAATGGCAGGAGTCTAAACGTCAAGGATTGGATATTTTAGTTGTGATTGATACTTCCCGAAGCATGCTTACTCAGGATGTGAAGCCCAATCGCCTTGAGCGGGCAAAAATGGCTGTGAAAGATTTATTGAAAAAAGTTAGGGGTGACAGGGTTGGGGTCATTGCATTCGCAGGTGATGCGTTTTTGGTTTGTCCTTTAACTGTTGATTATAGCGGTGTGATGTTGACCTTAGAGGACTTAAGCACTGATACTATGCCGAGAGGAGGAACAAACCTCTCCGTAGCGATTAAAGAGGCGATGAAAGAATATGATAATGTTCCAAGCAAATATAAAGCGATTTTTGTTTTGACAGACGGAGAAAATCTTGAGGGAGAACCTTTTATCTTTGCCAAAAAAGCGAAGATGAAAGGGATTAAAATTTATTGTGTTGGGATAGGAACGCAAGCGGGCGAGTTGATTCAAATTGAAAACGTTTTGGGCCAAAAAGAGTTTTTAAAAGATGAAAATGGGAATTTTGTGAAGTCGCGTTTAAACGAGAAGTTGTTGCAGGATATTGCGTTGGCGACTGGCGGGATTTATGTCCGGGCTAGTGGAGCACAGTTTGGGTTGGATTTGATTTATGAACAAGAATTAACAAAGATGGAGAAACGGGAAATCGCAACAAAGATGGAAAAGAAGTTTTTAGAGCGGTTTCAGTTTCCTTTAGGGATTGCGTGTTTGGTGTTGTTTGTTGAGATGTGTGTTGTGATACGAAAAAAGGAGTAGGGGGTGACACTAAAATCAAACTCGCCTAGCCATCTT
>JAGLHE010000117.1 GCA_023143685.1 Candidatus Omnitrophota bacterium | reverse complement strand
GTGGAAAATCAATATATGTTGAAAACAAGGAGGTTTTTATGCCGAAGTCAACATTACGAGTTTTATTGGTAGAAAACGAAAAAGATCATGTGTATCTTATTCAGTGTTTTTGTTCAATGTGGGAAATCAACATTTTATTAGATGTCGCAATGGATGATGTTGAGGCTAAAGTAAAAATTAAGGGAAATGAGTATGATGTTGTTTTGATGGATGTACGGTTAGGTATTGTGGACGGGCGGGAGTTAACGCAACATATTAGACGCGAGATAATGGTGGAAACACCGATTATTGCAGTAACAGCGTATGCCTCTTCGGAGGATCGCTTAAAATGTTTAGAAAGCGGAATGAATGATTATATGTCCAAGCCCGTAGACCATGAGGGATTGAAAGAAAAGATTTTAGAGTGGGTAAGGTAGAATGGTTCCGGTTTTAATATTTGGTGTCCCTTTGAATTATGCAATACGATCCATTTCAAGAAAAATCTATTGAATATATTAAGAATGGCCACTCGGTGATTGTTTCTGCTCCCACCGGTGCCGGCAAAACAGTTATCGCGGAATACGTTATAGAAGATTGTTTGAAAAATAATAAAAAAGTCATATATACCGCTCCTATCAAAGCATTATCTAATCAGAAATATCGGGATTTCTCAAAAAATTATTATGATAAAGTCGGCATTCTTACTGGCGATGTGAGTATTAATCCGCACGCCCCGACATTAATTATGACGACTGAGATTTTTCGCAACAAAATTCTTGAAGAAAAAAGCAGCCTTGCGCAATATGCCTGGATTATTTTTGATGAAATTCATTATATTGACGATTATGACCGCGGCAGCGTTTGGGAAGAATCTTTGATGTTTTTGCCAGAGCATATGAAAGTCTTAGGCTTGTCGGCTACGATTCCGAATGTTGATGAGCTTGCGGGTTGGTTTCAGTCGATTCATCAGCGGTCGCTTAAGATTGTTAAAGAAAAGAAACGGCCGGTTCCGTTGCATATTGCTTATCAGTGTCAAAACAACATTTATGATAAATTTAACAGTTTAACAAAAGAAGGATTTAAGGGGATTGACTCCTCGTCTTATCGAGGCCGGCGTTTGCCGTCTCATATCCAGATCGCAGCGAACAAGATGACATCATTGGTGCGGCATTTAGAGGAAGAAGAACTCTTGCCGTGTATTTATTTTGTATTCAGTCGTCGTCGGACAGAATATCTGGCTGAAGAAACAATGCGGTTTGATTTTTTGACATCACAGGAAAAGGTGGAAATGATTGAGCTTTTTAACCGGCTTTGCGAACGGTTTGATTTAGAAACAGAGCCTAGTGCGCAAAGGATTCGTCCTTTTATTGAACGCGGGATCGCGTATCATCATGCAGGGATGTTGCCGACTTTAAAAGAAGTCGTTGAGCAGCTTTTTACCAGCCGTTTAATTAAGATGATCTTTACAACAGAAACATTTGCTTTAGGGATTAATATGCCGGCACGCACAGTTATCTTTGATGAATTACGTAAATTTTATGGACGGGCACATGCCACACTTAAGACCAGAGATTTTTATCAGATGGCCGGCCGGGCCGGTCGACGGGGAATTGACAAGGAAGGTTTTGTTTTTTGCCGGATTAATCCGCGTTATATTACTCCGGCACAACTTCATAAGGTCATTCATAATGAGCCTGAAGAAGTACGGTCCCGCTTTAATGCGGCGTATGCGACCATTTTAAACCTTTATCATAAGTATGAAGAAAAGCTATATGATGTTTATCCGCTTTCATTTCATTATTTTCAAGAACACAAATCGAATCAAAAAAAGGCGGTGGAATTATTAAAAACAAAGGTCAAGCTTTTAAAGGATTTTGGTTATATCCGTAAGAATCGATTAACTCAAAAAGGGATGTTTGCAAGCACGGTTTATGGGTATGAGCTTCTTTTGTCAGAGCTTTATGCCGACGGGACTTTGGAGCGGTTATCAGAATACGCATTAGGGATTTTGAGTGTAGCGCTTGTTTATGAACCGCGAAAAGGACAAATGCGGCCGTATCTTAATAAACCTTCTAAACAATTAGAGCGGATAACAGAAAAGATAATAGGCCCTATTCATCGTATGGAAAAAAAGACAAGGGTTCGGCCTTTAAGTAAAAAATGTTATTTTCACCTTGCTCAGGCTATAGATGCCTGGATTAGGGGTAAGGATTTTGATGAAATTTTGAGGATGACGGATACGGATGAGGGCGAGGTGGTCCGGTATTTTCGCATGAGTGTTCAATTGTTACGTGAAATTTTAGACGCTCCGATCTCAGAGGCTTTGCAGGAGAAGGTCAAGTTTTTGATTAGGCAGATTAACCGTGATGTGATTGATTCTGAAAAGCAACTAAGGGGTTAACCCAAATTTTGCATTAGGGCCGCACTAAGCAACTGAATCCCGAACGTAACGCAGCAATTACAACGATTTTCCCTTGCTTGGCACGACCCTAATGCAAAATCTGGGTTAAGGGTGCCAATAATCAGGCATTAGGGTCGCGCCTATTTTATTTTCTGTGCTATAATGCAATTGAAAAAAGGAGGTTATCATGCAAGATAAAAGACGATATCATCGAATAAATGAAGAAGTTCCGTTAAACTTTGTCGCTTTGCCTGATAAACGTTTTATCCCCGGTACGACTATTAACATTGGGGGTATGGGTATTGCATTCTCCACGCAAGAGCAATTGACTGCCCGTCAAGAACTTCTGCTATATTTAAACTTGCCAAAGAAGAAAAAAGCAGAGGTCCATGTGAAAATAGTACGTGTTGAGAAGAAAGAAGGGCAGGAGCAAAGAGTTGCTGTTCATCTGATGGATCCAGTTAAATTTGATGAAAACGATTTCGTAAAGTTTTATGCTGAGAAACTTAACACAACATTTCCTTTCAATTAATTATGAAAAAATTTTTTATCCTTGACACCAATGTTTTAATTCACAACCCGCATTCTTTATATTCCTTCGCCGATAATATCGTAGTCATCCCGATTACTGTTATTGAAGAGTTGGACCAGCTTAAAGGGGGAGCTGACAAGAAGGGTATGCATGCCCGACAGGTTTTACGTGAGCTGGACGGGTTATTAAAGAAGGGCGCCTTAAAAAAAGGTGCCAAGATGAGTAATAAGGGTATTTTACGTATTGCCCTTATTCCTAAAGACGTGGATTTGCCGGGGATGGATTTGTCTATTGCTGACAATAAAATTTTAACCGTAGCCTGGTCATTGCAGAATAAGGGTAATCTTGTTTTTTTTGTTTCAAAAGATGTTAATGCCCGGATTAAAGCCGAGGCGTTAGGCCTTAAGTCCGCAGATTATGAAAAAGAGAAAGTTGAGTACGGAAGTCTTTATAAAGGATGGCGAGAAATTGAACTTCCACAAGAGGAGATAACCAGGCTTATCGATAAGGGGCGATGTGAGATCAGCGGATATACTTTTTTGGAGAATGAGTTCGGGTTTATTGCTTCTGTAGAAAATCCAGGGGAAGGAGAAATGGCCCGGTTTGACGCAGAGAACAATTGCCTTTATCGTGTTCCTCCGGCGTACAGTGCGTTAGGTGTTAAACCGCTTAATCCTCAACAGCGAATTGCCTTTGATCTTTTAATGAATGATGATATCCAGCTTGTGACACTTATGGGCCAGGCGGGAACAGGAAAGACGCTGATGGCTTTGGCTTGTGCGCTTTCTAAGGTTTTACAAAAGAGCCCTGAATATGAGCAGATTTTAGTTGCGCGGCCTATTATGCCCTTAGGGCGGGACATAGGATATTTACCGGGCAGTAAGGATAAGAAATTGAATTATTGGATGCAACCGATATTTGATAATTTGGAGTTTATTCTTAAACAATCAGTTAAAGAGAAGTCGGGGGAAGTGGTGGTCAGTGATTTAACAGCAGAGAGCCTGATGAAGTCGGATATTATCGAAATTGAGGCTTTAACATATATTCGGGGTCGTAACATTCCGAATCAATTTATTATTGTAGATGAAGCACAGAATTTGACTCCGCATGAAATTAAAACTATTATTTCTCGCGCGGGCACCGGCACGAAAATTGTTTTGACCGGAGATCCTGAACAGATCGACAATCCTTATCTGGATGCAAATTCTAACGGGTTATCTTATATTGTTGAACGTTTAAAAAAATTTGAACTTGTTGGGCATGTCTTCTTGACGCATAGCGAGCGTTCAGAATTGGCTGCGCTTGCGGTTAATGAATTGTAAATATTTTCTAAATAATAGACTTTGATTAAGGAGGGATTGAATGATTAAGGCAGAAGACATTATGACGAAGGATGTTATAACAGTTGAACCGGATACGCCGATTTCGATGGTTGTTAAGATTTTGGCAATACGAAAGATTACAGGCGTTCCTGTTATTGACGAAAACAGGATTCTTTTAGGCCTTATTTCTGAAAAAGATGTGATGGGGCTTTTATTAGAGGATGAACATGCAGAAGAAAAAACTGCTTTGGATTTTATGACGAAAGATTTGCATTCGTTTGGACCAGAGGATGAGGTACATAAGATTTGCGAGTTTTTGTTGACTAAACCGTTTCGTCGTGTGCCGATTGTCAGAGAAGGAAAATTGTTAGGAATTATTTCACGTAGTGATCTTATATCATTGTTATGGAAAGAGCGA
Source organism: Candidatus Omnitrophota bacterium (assembly GCA_023143685.1). Classification (GTDB taxonomy): domain Bacteria; phylum Omnitrophota; class Gorgyraeia; order Zapsychrales; family JANLHA01; genus JAGLHE01. The sequence continues at coordinate 10,942 of JAGLHE010000117.1, read as the reverse complement.
TGGGATAATAAGTAATAAGAGATTTGTAAGGAATATTAAAAACCCCCCTGCGCTCGGTAGAGTACAGGGGGGTTTTTAATAGGAATTATTTGTGACGTCTACCACCGCTTGGACGCCCGCCGCTTTTTCGAGCACCACCAGCTGGTCGACCGCTTTTACGATTGCCTTGCTTCATTTGTGAGCCTCGTTTTCCTGCACTTCCTTTAGGTCCGGGAGGATTGCTACCTTGTCGCATACCAGATCCTGCCCCTTGTCCTCGGTCAGGAAGGGATCCTCTATCGCGGAAATCTTCTGCTTTATCGCGCCGGTCTTCACGCCGGTCCCGAATGTCTTCTCTTCGATCTCTGACATCCTCTTGTCGATCGCGCCGGTCTTCTTTTCGATCAAGTATATCTTCAGCGCGATCACGTCGATCCTCACGACGATCACGTCGGTCTTCACGCCGATCCCCTCTGTCTTCTATGATATCTCTTCTTGCGTGGGGTGAAAGAGAATCAGAACCTGGCCCACCTTTAGGCCCGGGAGGATTCTCCCCGCGAGCTATGTGTCTAGCTTTAACTTCTTCCCTTAAGGATTCTCTCATGTTTTGTCGATGTTCTTTGCGTTCCTTTTTTTCATTTTGCATATGATCAACAGCGGATTGGCGTAAATTTTTTAAATATTGCTGATTACATTCTCCCGGAGTTAGGCCGGAAGATTTGCAGGTTTCAACACTGTTTTGCCATTCAGATTGGTAGTTGTCCCACCAGTCGTTGTTTTCTTGACGTTGTTCCCGGGAGTAGGCTTTGTGTTCTTCTCTGAGAGTTGAGTAGGAAGATTCTTCCTCTTGAGCGAAGGTGTTTGTACCCACTAAAAAAATGAGACTAGCGGTTAAAAAGATTTGTGCTTTCATGCGGATATCTCCTTTCATATTTTCCTGAGTTTAAATTTTATCTTATCCGGCATCCTATTTCCACTTATTTAAACACAGATTTTTAGAAAAAGTTTCGCGGAAAATTTAATTTTGTGTAAAAGGACCCTGGACATTTTTTATGGGAGTTGTTAATATATCTATAATTATCAACATGATTTTATTTTAAAAAAGCGAATAAACTGATTGTTTTAGCCTTTATATTTTTAACAGTATAGAAAAGTATAAAATAGACAACCATACTTTTCTACACGTCAGCTAAAGAAGACGTGAACTTTCAAAATTAACAAGCGAACTTTCTTGGTGATGCCTAAAAAGAAAAAAAAGATTGTTTGGCACAAAAAGAATAGTAAGTTTATCTCACCAACGTTACTAAAGCCGCATACCAAGTCTAAGTTAGAAGATTCAAAACAAAAAGTCCAGGACATTAAAGATAAAAAATTGCATAATTTTGCAAAAGATTTATCTTTAAAAATTAAGAAGGCGGTTCGCGATGAATAAACAAAAGGGGGCATAGATGCAAGTTCAGCAGGGCCGGGTATTTATCGACAGGCTTGCGTATCAGGCGGATCTTTTAGCAGCGTTGACGGATGTATGCAAGAAAGAAAATATTCGGTTAGGATATTTTTCTGTTATTGGCGCTGTGACGTGCGCGAATCTGGGATATTATGATCAGCAGAATCAAGAATATACAGATTGTGTGCAGATGGACAAAAAGCTGGAGATTGCTTCATGTGTTGGTAATATTTCATTAAAAGATGGAGATATCTTTGTCCATGCCCATGCGACGTTAGCCGACCATGATGGAAAGTGTTATGCCGGGCACTTAATGCCGGGAACAAAAATTTTTGCTGCTGAATATGTTGTCCATGAATTGACAGGAGTAGAAATGCATCGCGAATATGATTCTGAAACAGGATTAAGTTTGTGGCTGAGGTCTAAAGAGTTTTGAGGTATTAAATAATATGATGAACTTTGAAATAGTTTTTATGTTGTTGCTCTAGTTCTTTGGCTTGCTTGCTGCTGAGATCTTTCAACATTATACCGATTCCGGGAACGCGCATAGACTTACCCCACCCAGCAATCCAGCGGACTTCGCCTCTCATAGGTGTTTGGTCTTCTAATTCTTTGAAAATGAACCATGCGGAAGAATCGACGTCCCATTCCTCCGAGCAGAAGATAAAGCATCCACCGGTTGAGACATTAAGTGTAAAGGATTTGAAAGCTGTCTCCTCACAGACACGTTCATCTCTTCCCAATAAAACGTTAAAATGGATGTCTTTTCTTTCGCTGGCACGAATTCTTCTGCCATTAAATATTTCAGCGGCGTGCGCGACAAATTCGCCAATTGTTCCCGCATCTTTTGGGTCATCGTAATAGGTCGTGTGTATGCGCCCTGCGGAGGAGTCATATTTAAGAAGAATGGAAGGAAAAGTGTGTAGAATGGCGCGGCTGATATCTGATTCGGTTTTTGATAAACGGATTTTGGTTAGCATGTCGATCATAATACAATCATGGGCGGATGCGATCATTTTTTCATGCATTGCGCTGTAGGATTCGACCACTTCGACGTTAATGGATAATTTTTCGAGCTCCTTTAGATATTCTTTTTGAGCTTTTCCCGGCAGGGACACAAGAATGATTCGGCTGTCCATGGAAAATCCTTTTTATATTTTAAGATCGTAGTATCCTTTTATTGCCTTGTTAAAGGACAATAAACATATTAATGATAAATAACGAGTTTTACTATTAAAAAATGATAAACTTTGAGCGCTAGCGTTTGGCCTTTTATTGCAGGGCTATAAGATTTTAATTGTATTCCCCGGGTTAATCGTGGTTTTTTAAAACTTTAGCCACAAAACCTTAGCAGCTTCATTGTAAAATATGATAAAGTGTATATAATAAATGCCGGAAGTAAGTTGGTTCTTTAAGTGTTGTGTCAAGGAAAAGACTATGCAGACGAAAAATATTGTAGTGATGGTAACCGCTAAAGATGAAAAGGAAGCAAGGGGAATCGCGCGTGTTTTATTAGAAAAGAAGTTGGCAGCGTGTGTGAATGTTATTAAAGGTGTTCAGTCTTTTTTTTGGTGGGAAGGAAAAGTTGATCAGGCACAGGAAATTTTGTTGGTTATTAAAACCTGTCAAAAAAGTTTGTCACAACTTATAGAGAATGTTAAGGCCGTGCATAGTTATGATGTTCCGGAAATTATTGCCTTGCCGATTGTGGGGGGTAGTGAGGATTATTTGAATTGGGTTAATGAAACATGTTCGTAGCCTGTAAAGCATGGCTCATTATTTGTTTTGAGAAACAGGGCGCAGGATGCGAACATCAGGGAAAGGGGAGGATTTTTTCATGAAGTCTTTAACGCGTATTTTTGTTTTGAGTTGTTTGTTTTTTGGAGCTTTAGGATCGTCTTATGCCAGTGGCCAGTTTTTCTTTTTTCAGAACCCGATGGTAGGGGAGGTGGCACCGGATTTTATTTTAGAGACATTAAATGGCGGGAAAAAGAGTTTAGAAGAATTTCGGGATGGAGATCCTGCGATTGTCTTTTTTTGGGCAACGTGGTGTCTGCATTGCCGTACACAGCTTAAGGAACTAAACGATAGCGCCGCCGAGATTCAAGAGAAAGGGATCAAATTGGTTTTGGTAGATCTCGGAGAGTCTTCCAGCCAGGTGAGGGCGTATCTTAAAGATAACGGTGTAAGTTTGAATGTATTTTTAGATAAAACATCAGAGATTGCGGAAGAATACGGTGTGGTAGGGATACCAACTTTTTATTTTCTTGATAAAAAAGGAATTATTCAAGCAGTGGAACATGATATCCCTGAAAATCACGAAGCGCTTCTTTTAGGAAAAGGTGATGTTGCCGGATAAATTGTCAAGATAATCCGATGTTGTTTTATTAAGAGGTAGTCGAATAATTTCATCTTGGGTTAAAAAGATTATTTTTGGCCTTTTTGTTTAACCATATTGTCTTCAATATTAGCGCGTATGCGCAGATGTGTTAGGAAATCCTCAAAGGATGTGTTTTTCTTCTCGGCAAGAAGTTTTTCTGTAAATTCATTCTTCACTTTTGCAAATTTTTCTTCATCGATAGGCTCGCGTTCATCGAGGTGGAGAAGGCAGTAACCCTTTTCTGTCTCTACGATTTGGCTAAGTTTGTTGCTTTCATTTAGAATAAAGGCTACTTCTTGAAAATCTTTTGCAATGCCGAGCTTGGGGAGATATTGGCCCCGATTGAAAAGGGGCGTCTGGTGAATGTTGAGTTGATGTTCTTTTGCGATTTTTGCAAAGTCAGGCCGCTTAAGGCTGTTAAATGTTTCGCGAATGATTTTGTAATATTTTTCAGCTTGTTTTTCAGCAATTTTTCTGGCCTCGTTAGCGATCCAGGTTTCTCTAACCGTTTCTATCACTTCTTCATAAGAAGGGATGAAAGAATCTTTTTTTGCGGTGACGGTTAGTATCTGATAGCCTGAAGATGTTTCAACCGGGCCTAAAGTTTTGTGCACATCAAGCTGGAAGAGTTGCTGAATAAGAGGAAAACTCCATCCCTCAATAAGGAGAGGTTGCTCCATGCTGAAGAAGCCACTTGTCTCTATAGAAAGATTGTGTTCTTGAGCGACTTTTGTGAAATCTTCTTCAAGGGCTATTTGATCCGTGATTTCTTGAGCTTGACGAAGCGTTGCTTCCTTACCTTCTTCTGAGATTTCTTCCTGTGTTGTTTCTTCTACAGGGTTTTCAGGGCCGGGTTCTTTGTCTGTGGGCTCTGCTGCAGGATAATCAAATCTAAGGTAGGAAACATTGATGCTTGGTGGCAGACGGAAATTCTCTTTATGAACCACATAAAAATCTTTAGCTTTAGAGTCATCAAAAATGATTTTATTTGTGTGTTCTTCATCCGAAAAAAGGATATAACTGATTTGTACCTTTTCGTTCTCTTTTTTGTAGCTGTCCAAGACTTCTTTTCCTGGAATGGTTAGAGCAATGCTCTCTTGTTCAAAAATATGGACAATCTTTAAAGAATCACGTACGCTTTCTTCAAAATCTCTGGCTTTTACTTTAAAAACATATTGTAAGATGTCGTTATATAAAAAGCTGTCAAATTTTCCGTCTCTTTGGAAAAAAGGATAGTTATGAATAGTCTCGACCACTTCTTTATTCGAAATTTTGATTTTTCTTTTTTTGGCTTCATGTAACAGGATGATGCGATCCCAGGTTTGCGACTCCAGATTGAGGTATTCTCGGATTTTCTCGAAATTTTCTCCGTATTGAATAAAAGCCTGGATTTGCGTTTGCCGAAAATTTTTGCGAAATTCTTCAAAAGAGATCTTTTTATTAAACACTTTGCCTGCGTAGGAAGGGCCGGCTTTATCGCGTAAAAGATAAACTTGACTACCAAAGCCAAAGGCAATAATAATAAGGATGGCGACAACCCATAGGATTTTTTTCATAACTCCCTTGTGACGTAATATTTTTAGCATTTTTTCTCCAAAAATTTTGTATTAATAGATTAATATGATTTTATAAAAAATAATGAGCGAGAGCAGCATTATATCGATTCTCATTATCTTTGACAAGGAAATTCATTTAAGAATGGTAACCGGTGAGTTACTGCTCAGGCGAACAGTGCAAGGTATTCCGTGCTCAAACATCTTCGCTTCGCTTCGAAACTGCGCGCGGGACACCTCGCACCATTCACCCGGAGCAGTAACTCACCGGTTCGCTAAACAAATTTCCTTTACAATAAGACAATGTGAGGTTATAATGTCGTTTCTTTGAAAAGGAAAGGGGTATTTTATGCCTTTTTTTGAAGAATAAACAATCAATCATTAATGGGTTTTACGTCATGAAAAAATTAAAATTAGGTTTACCTAAAGGAAGTTTGCAGGACGCAACAATTAAGGTCTTTGGAAAAGCGGGATTTAAAATTTATGTCTCAGGCCGCTCGTATTTTCCTTCTATTGATGATGAGACAATTGAGCCTGTTCTCTTGAGAGCGCAAGAAATGTCACGTTATGTTGAAGAAGGGGTGTTGGATTGTGGAATCACCGGGGCAGACTGGATTTTAGAAAATGGGTCAAAGGTTAAGTCGTTAGCCGACCTTGTTTATGCCAAACAGTCAGCGGTCAAGGTGCGGTGGGTGTTAGCTGTTCCGGAAAATTCAAAAATAAAGTCTGTGAAAGATTTGCAAGGAAAACGTATTGCTACAGAAGTTGTTAACGTTACGAAGCAATATCTTAAAACAAATAATGTAAAGGCGGATGTGGAGTTTAGTTGGGGTGCAACAGAAGCCAAAGTGGCTTCAGGACTTGTTGATGCCGTTGTTGAGTTGACTGAGACGGGCAGCAGTCTGCGGGCACATAAATTACGCATTGTTTCAACGATTTGTGAGTCAACAACACAGTTTATTGCAAACAAAACAGCTATCAAAGACTCCTGGAAGAAGAAAAAAATGGATCAAATCGCTATGTTATTAAAAGGGGCGATTGATGCAGAGAATATGGTTGTTTTGAAAATGAATGTTCAGGAAAAGAATTTAGATAATATATTAAAACAGTTGTCTTCATTAAAGAACCCAACGATATCGAACCTTAGCCAAGAAGGGTGGGTTGCGGTTGAAACGGTGATTGATGAAGGTAGGGTGCGAAATATTCTGCCAGAATTGAAGATGGCAGGGGCTGAAGGAATAGTTGAATATTCACTCAATAAGGTAGTATACTAATTTAGGGGAAGTAAGACAGATGCCTTGTGGTAAAAAAAGAAAAAGAAGAAAAATTACAACGCATAAAAGAAAAAAGCTCAAAAAATCTCTGAGACACTTGAAGAAGAGAGATTGGGCATAATCTTTGTAGCCATGTTGCCATTACGAAGAATGCAAATTTTGCGAGGTATGATATTTTTCGTGGTTTTGCTGTGCTTGTGGCCGAGCCGAGATGCGGCAGCCGCCATAGATCTCGATAAAAAGGCCAGAAGTTTGGCATATTACACAATGGGTGTTGTCTTTGATTTGCAGGGATTTACAGAACAAGCCATTGAACAATATGAGAAATCTTTAGAAATTAAAGATAATTATGCTGTTCATTTGAGGTTAGGGGCGGATTATGTGCGGCTAGGCGAATTGGAGAAAGCTATAGAAGAGCTGAACCTCGTTTTAGAGTATGATTCGCATAATGTTCAAGCCCGATATCTTTTAGCCCTGGTTTATGCGACACGTAAAGATTTTGACAAGGCTGCCCTTGAATATGAAAGCATCCTTCCTTCTCTTTCAAAAGCGGATCCTGAAAATGTTGAGATTTATAGTTATTTAGGACAGCGTTATTATTCCCAAAAAAAATATGAAAAAGCCATCACGCAATATGAGCTGATTTTATCGCTTAATCAGAGTGATGTGGATGTGCTTTTTCTTTTAGGGTCGTTATATCTGGAAGTAGGTAATCGTTCCAAGGCGATTGAATTGTTTTCCAGGGCTATTATGATTGATCCTGAGAATGATAACTGTTTGAATTCTTTGGGGTATACATACGCGGAAGATGGTGTTCGTCTGGATGAAGCACAAGAATTGATTGAAAAGGCCCTAAGCATTGATAAAGATAACGGGGCTTATCTGGATAGCCTGGGTTGGGTATATTATCAAAAGAAGAAATATTATAAAGCTTTGGAGTATTTCCAGAAAGCAGATTATTATTTAAAAGATCCCGTTATATACGAGCATTTAGGTGATGTTTATTATCAGCTTAATAAAAAAGAAGACGCTCGAAAATATTGGGAATTATCTCTGGAGCTTCTTCCCGAACAATTCCACGTAAAAGAAAAAATAAACTCCTTAGAATAAATAGATTGATTCTTATATGCGCAGTATCATACTTTCATCTCCTGCCAAGTTAAACCTCTTTTTAAAAGTTCTTGAAAAAAGATCCGATGGTTATCATGGCCTGAAAACGGTGTTTGAACGGATCAGTTTGTGTGATGATATTCGTTTTAAATCCACAAAATCAGATCAAATAAAGATTACATGCGATCATCCGCATGTGCCTGTGGGCCCTAAAAATCTTGTATATCAAGTGGCTCAATTATTAAGGAAAGATTATGGCATTGAGAAAGGTGTGGAAATAGATATTACAAAGCGAATTCCTGTTGCGGCAGGGTTGGCCGGGGGGTCAAGCAATGCGGCCACAGCGCTTTTAGGGTTAAATAGGTTGTGGGGGATTAATTTAACGAAAAAAACTTTAATAGAGTATGGCAAGCGGGTTGGTAGTGATGTTCCGTTCTTTTTGCATGACTGCAGCTGGGGTTTGGGGACGCATCGCGGGGACCATATTAAGCCGCTTTCGGTGGACGCAAAAATGTGGCATATTTTGGTTGTTCCTCGCATCAAAATGTATTCAGGAGAAGTGTTTGCGCGATTTAAAATGAAGTTGACAAAGCAAGGTGATGATGTTAATATTCTACTTCGCTCTTTAAGAAAATGTAATATATATAAGGTGACAGAGTTTTTGTCGAATGATTTGGAACAGAGTATTTTGCAAATACGTCCCGGCTTGATTCGTGTCAAAAAAAGGCTTGAATCATTTTTGTCACAAGGAGTTTGTTTTTCCGGAAGTGGACCGGCTGTCTTTGGTATAACATCATCGAAAAAAGAGGCCGAAAACATAAAGGCTGTTTTGAAAAAACGGTATAGCCAAGTTTTTGTGGTGCAGACACTTTAACCCGGATTGAACAACAATGTATAAGCGTAATCCGGCCGCGACCAGGTTTTGAAAAATCTGTCCGGAGGGGGTAAGCCATGGAAATCACAGAGATTCGCGTATTCCTCAAAGAAGGTCAGGACAAAAAGTTAAAAGCATATACAACAGTGACGTTCGATGATGTTTTTGTCGTGAGGAATATCAAAGTGATCCAGGGTGGAAGCGGCCTGTTTATTGCTATGCCGTCGCGCAAGATGAAAAGCGTGTGTTTGAAATGTCATTTTAAGAATGAAGTTGGGAGCAAGTTTTGTAACCAATGTGGTGCGAATGTGCCGACGCAAGTGAATGATGTCCCTGTTGTCCATGATGCGAAATCCGAGCATCGTGATATCGCACATCCCGTCACCCAGCGGTTTCGAGAATATCTGCAGACGAAGATCCTGGAAGCTTACCAGAAAGAAGTTGAAAAAAATCCAGTTTAACACTGGAATACACCAAGAAAATATGGTCAATCAACAGGTTTGATATGAATATTTTGTAGTATAGGAATTTTAAAGACCCAATACGAAATTCCTATACGGTCATAAAATAGTTGCGAGCAATCAAGACTATCAAGCGAGTTTATTTTGCCCGGTGGTGTAATGGTAACACACGAGATTTTGATTCTCGTTTTTCAGGTTCGAATCCTGGCTGGGCAGTTTTGATATAACAGTATTTGTTGTGATCTTGTGAAATATCTAAAGGCGATACTTTTATGAAACACCTACGTGCGATTGTTTTGGCTGCAGGGAAAGGGACACGGATGAAATCAAGTGTTCCCAAGGTTCTTCATTCTGTTTGCGGGAAGCCCCTGATAACTTATGTGTTGGATGTTGTTAAAGCTGTTGGTTCTTTGAAATCATGTGTGGTGTTAGGCCATCAAAATGAAAAGGTTCAGGAGAGTTTGCCGAAAGATTTTGATGTTGCAATTCAAGATAAACTGTTAGGGACCGCGGATGCCGTTAAATGCACAGAAAAGTTTTTTAAAGGGTATAAGGGAGATGTCCTTATACTTTGCGGAGATACGCCGCTGTTACGTGAAGAAACGATTAAGGCGTTGGTAAAACAACATAAAAAGACAGATGCGGATTGTACATTTCTCACGGCGGTTGTTGAGGATAGTTCCGGTTATGGACGGATTTTAAGAGGGCCTGACGGCAAAGCTGTTGGAATCCGGGAAGAAAACGATGCGACAGAATATGAAAAAAATATCGTTGAAATTAATGTTGGAGTGTACTGTTTTAAGAGCGAAGTTTTGTTTCGGGAAGCAAAAAGGATTCAGATTAATAAAAAGAAAAAAGAATTTTATTTGACAGATATTGTTGAAAATCTTGCGCGGCAAAAGCTTAAAATTGAAACGGTTGAAACAGAAGATCCGACGGAAGGCTTGGGTGTTAATACCCTGGAAGATTTGGCAGTTGCGGGGAGAGAGATACGTAACAGGATTATGCGGGATTTGATGCTTGACGGGGTAACGGTTATTGATCCTGCGACGACATATATTGACGCGGATGTGAGGATCGGCAAGGATACTATAATCCGTCCTTTTACGGTTATTGAAGAAAATGTTCAAGTTGGATCGCATTGTGTGATTGGGCCGTTCGCCCGGTTACGGCCGGGAACAAAAATCGGGAATCATGTTGAGGTCGGTAATTTTACAGAAGTCTCGAGGACACAGATGGGCGATAAAACCTTGATGAAGCATTTTAGTTTTTTGGGTGATGCGCAGGTCGGTTCTGGTGTGAATATCGGGGCAGGCGTTGTGACGGCCAATTATGATGGCCAAAAGAAAAGCAAGACACAGATATCTAATCAAGCATTTATTGGGTCAGATTCAATTTTAGTTGCGCCTGTTAAGATCGGGAAAAAAGCCAAGACAGGGGCTGGTTGTGTTGTGACTCGAGGAAAGACGGTTCCGGACGGAAGTGTTATTGTCGGAATTCCGGGACGTGTGTTAGACAAGAAGTAATTTTTAAATGTTATCTTAACAGAGGAGATTGATAGATGAACGGCATGGCGATATTGGGGGGGAATGCCAACCCAGCGTTAACTCAGAAAATTTGCAAGAGTTTGCATGTGTCTGAAACAGATGTTTTTGTAGGTCGGTTTAGCGAGGGGGAGATTCGGGTTCAGATCAAAGAGAACATTCGGGGAAAAGATGTTTTTATCATTCAGCCGACTTGCCCACCGGCGAATGACAATTTGATGGAACTTTTGATTCTCGTGGACGCGGCACGCCGCGCATCTGCACAACGGATTACGGTGGTAATACCGTATTATGGGTACGCCCGGCAAGATCGTAAAGAT
>JAGLHE010000116.1 GCA_023143685.1 Candidatus Omnitrophota bacterium | reverse complement strand
CTTTATGGAATTAATACAGTATGTGAATATTTTAAAGCAAAAAATTTCTCAAAGAATAAACTGGTCGTTGTTTCTCCGGATGTGGGAAGTATTAAAATGGCACGAGCTTATGCTTATAAGTTGGGAGCAACTTTTGCTGTTGTTGATAAGCAGCGTTCGAGCCCGGAGAAGACAGAGGTTATGCATATTTTAGGGTCGGTTGAAGGGAAAGTCGCGTTGTTGGTGGATGATATTGTTGCGACAGCAGGGTCTCTTGTTGAGGCGGCAAAAGGTTTAGAGAAGAAAGGTGTCACGAGTGTTTATGCCGGTATTAGTCATGGCGTGCTTTCAGGCAACGCTTTGGAAAAAGTTCGCGGATGTTCTATTTTAAAGGAACTTGTGATTACAGATAGTATTCCGTTTAAGAATGGCAAGAAGAATCCGAAGGTTAAAGTTGTCTCTATTGCATCGTTATTAGCGGATGCGATTCATAGAATTCATAATGAGGAATCAGTGAGTTGTTTGTTTGATGAAATTAAAGACTAAAAAATAGAGAAAAAGAAGGCGGGTAGCGAAAAATGGAAGAAATAAAGTTAGATGTTCAAATCAGAAAAGAAGTTGGAAGGCGAAGTGTCAAAAGTGTTCGTCAGGAAGATAGTGTTCCCGCGGTTGTTTATGGTGGCGATCGTGAACCGACAAATATCAAATTCGATCGTCGAACATATGAAAAGATTCGTCGTCAGCATCAAGGAGAAAGCATTGTTTTTCACTTGAATGTTTGCGAGGGTGAAAAGAAGTTGAGAGATTATTCTGTGATCGTAAAAGAAGAACAACATAACCCTGTCTCAGATAAGATTGTTCATATTGATTTTAAGAGAATTTCACTCAAAGAAGAAATTGAAGTAAAGGTTCCGATCGCAGCAAAGGGAGAAGCGTCCGGGGTGAAAAATGATGACGGTTCTTTGGACCATACTTTATGGGAATTGGACGTTGTTTGTTTGCCGACAGATATTCCACAACACCTTGATGTTGATGTGAGTGCTCTGGAAATCGGTGGCGCGATTCATGTTAAGGATATTGTCTTACCTCAGGGCGTTAAGACAAATCATGATCCGGAAGCGGTTGTCTTGTCTGTCTTGCCTCCTCGACGTGAAGAGGAAGAAGCCCCGACAGAAGTGGACGTTGATGCTGAGCCGGAAGTGATTAAAGAGAAGAAAGAAGAAAAGGCTGCAGCAGAAGAAGCTGCTGAATAAGATAAGTAAATGATCGATAAGGCAAATTCTATTATTATAAAGTTTGCTTTCAGGACGAGGTAACGTGTCAGACTTACGATTGATTGTTGGATTAGGAAATCCGGGAACAGAATACGAATATACCCGGCATAATTTGGGTTTTCTTGTTCTTATACAATTAGCAAAACAGCATCATTTGAAAATTACTTCAAGCAAATTATGCAAGGGGATGGTCGCTGAAGGGGAGATAGCATCAAAAGCATGTTGCTTGTTGTTCCCGTTGACCTATATGAATAACTCAGGACGCGCGGTTAAACCATTTGTGCAGCAGAATGAGGTGGCGTTTGAAAATGTCCTGGTCGTTTGTGATGATTTGAATCTTGATTTTGGGCAGATACGGGTTCGTAGACGCGGTAGTGATGGTGGACATAACGGGTTGAGCTCGATTATTGAAAAGCTTGGGTCGGAATCTTTCGCGAGGTTGCGTCTTGGAATTGGGCCGGGCCCGAATGATGCATCATCAGCGAAGCAAAAAGATGTTGTGGATTTTGTTTTAGAAGAGTTCAGTGCGGATGAAAAAAAAGTATTAGATGATTTTATTCAGCAGGCAGTTGATTGTTGCGTAGCCTGGGTTAAAGATGATATTGAAAAAGTGATGAATCAGTTTAATCAACGGCAATAGAATTTTCTTAAGGTTAAGGAAATCTTTGTTTGTAATGGAGGAGAAGACATGGATAAATATGAACTTGTGGTGATTATGGATGCAGCTGTTCCACAGGAAGAAAAGGAGACGACCGTTAAAGAGGTCGGGGATTTGATCGCGATGAATGAAGGAAAAGTGATTAATTCTCAGGTTTGGCTTGAGAAACACAAGTTTTCTTTTCGCATGAAGAAGAAGACAGAAGGAACGTATTACCTGGTTAATTTCGAAAGCCCCCGGGAAAAGATTGTAAAACTCAGGCAAAAATTAAAACTAAACGAAAAGGTTCTTCGGTCGTTGATTGTCAAGCCGTAATAACCTGAAAAACAAGTTTTCGGATAAGTTCTATCGTTAACACATTATTGTTTGGGAGGAAGAAATGGCGAATTTGAACAAAGTATTCTTAATCGGGAATTTAACAAGAGATCCAGAATTGCGTTACACTCCGGCAGGGGTTGGTGTTGCGAACTTGGGGTTAGCCGTTAACAGAAGATTTCGTGACAAGACAGGTGAGTTGAAAGAAGATGTTTGTTTTTTAACGGTAACGGTATGGGACAAACAGGCTGAAGCATGTTGTCAGTATTTGCAAAAGGGAAGTCCAATTTTTGTTGAAGGGGTCTTGCAGTCACGAACATGGGAAACAACAGATGGTCAAAAGAGAAGCACAATTGATGTGCGTGCTGAAAGGGTTCAGTTTTTAGGTAAATTTGCCCCGGACAAGCAAGGTGGCGATGTTTCCGCGGAAACATCGGATAGTGGTGCTGCAGCTGGCGCAGGGGTTCCGTTAAATGATGCTATTACGCCAGATGATATTGTTTGGGATGAGTAAGCATAGGGTCTTTGGTTTTTAAAAATAATTGAAAAGGTTTCCTGAAACCAGAGAACCGTTTAAGGAGGTTGAAATTGGTTAAAAAGAAAAGAATGGGGTCAAGAGGGACCCGAGCAAGAAAAAAAAGAGTTACCCGGTATTTAATTCCTAAAGATGCTGAAGTTGAATACAAGAATTTAACTCTTTTGCAGAAGTATGTTACGGATCGCGGGAAGATTGTTTCCCGTCGAGTTTCAGGGGTTAATGCCAAAGAGCAGCGAGACTTGACGCGCGCAATTAAACGCGCGAGGTATCTAGGGCTTTTGCCAGTTGGTGGTGTAAAAAAGAAGTAGTATATTAAAATTGCAGGACATCTGCTCGCTTGATTTTTTAATGAGTTTTATTTAGAGAAGAGTTGTTTATCATTTTTTAAAAAGGAATGGTGCTATGGAAGTAATATTGTCTCAAGACGTTGCGTCATTAGGGAAGGTTGGGGATGTTGTCAAAGTTAAAACGGGATATGCCCGCAATTTTTTAATTCCTGAAAAGTTTGCCTGTTTGGCAACACCAGCAAACCTTAAACGCATTGAACAGCAAAAGGCTAAACAGGTTCGCGAATACGAAGCAGCGAAAAAAGAAGCTGAAGAATTGGCAGAAAAATTGAATAAGACTTCGTGCACGGTTACTGTTGAAGTTAATGATTTAGAGAAGCTTTATGGCGCGGTGACAGAAACAGAAATCGTTCAGGCGTTGGAAAGTGAAGGATTCTCGATTGATAAAAAAGCTATCGTTATTGATAAGTCAATTGATGAGCTAGGGATTTTTGAAGTTGGAATTAACCTGCACCCACATGTTATGGCAAAGATACGGTTATGGGTGGCGAAGAAATAAAAATATCCCCACAAAATATTGAGGCTGAAAAGTCTGTCTTAGGGGCAATGCTTTTAGATGATGAAGCTATTGGCGTTGCCCTTGAGGTTCTTGATGAGTTCTGGTTTTATCAGGACGCTCACCAAAAAATCTACACCGCGATTCTTGATCTCTACAATAATCGCAAAAATGTTGACCTTATTACTCTTTCAGATAAATTAAAAGGTGATGGAATTCTTGACGATGTCGGCGGAGTTCCCTACTTGTCGCAGATTATTGACATGGTCCCGACGTCTGCGAACGTGGAGCATTATGCGCAGATTGTTAAAGAGAAGGGTATTCTTCGGCAGTTAATTAAAAATGCTACACAAATTGTCAGCGAGTGCTATGCGCCAAAAGGTGATATTGATGCGGTTGTAGATGAGGCTGAGCGGCTTGTTTTTGAAGTTTCGGATATTAAGCACAAGCAACGGATGGTCCACATTAAAGACCTGGTCAAAAATAGCATTGAAAAGATTGACGGGCTTTATCAACGCAAAGAACATGTAACAGGTTTAGAAACGGGATTCGCTGATGTTGACCGTATGACGTCGGGTTTGCAGCCTGCTGATTTAATTGTTTTAGCCGGCCGTCCATCCATGGGCAAGAGTGCTTTGGCAGCCGCGATTATGGAACATGTCGGGATTAAGTTAAAAAAAGAAGTGGCTTTTTTCAGCCTGGAAATGTCCAAGGAGCAGCTTGTCCAGCGTATGCTTTGTTCTCAGGCGCGTGTTGACGCACACAAGGTTCGCTCAGGGTTCTTGTCTCCGTCGGACTGGCCAAAATTAACATCAGCGGCTGGAAAGTTGTCTTCTTCAAAAATCTATATTGATGATACGCCGGCTATTTCCGCGTTGGAGTTGAGAGCCAAGGCTCGACGGTTGAAGTCGCATTATGATATTCAGCTGATTATTTTGGATTATTTGCAGCTTATGCGGGGAAGGGCTAAAATAGACAGCCGGCAACAGGAGATTTCAGAAATTTCCCGTTCTGTGAAAGCTTTGGCCAGGGAATTGAATATCCCTATTATTGCTTTAAGTCAGTTGTCTCGTGCGGTGGAAAGCCGTCAGGACCATCGGCCACAACTTTCTGACCTGAGGGAATCAGGGGCGATAGAACAAGATGCGGACCTTGTGGTTTTGATGATGCGGGAAGAGTATTATAATCCCACGGAAGAAAATAAAGGGATTACAGATGTCATTATCGCCAAGCAGAGAAACGGACCGGTCGGAAACGTCGAACTGATGTTCCACA
>JAGLHE010000115.1 GCA_023143685.1 Candidatus Omnitrophota bacterium | reverse complement strand
CTTTTAGAGATTTTAGCCTGCCCGGTATGTAAGGCAGATGTAGAGTTAAAAGAGGACAAAGTTGTCTGTGTTAAGTGTGGGCGCAAATATCCAGTTAGGGATGGGATCCCTGTGATGTTGGAGGAAGAAGCCGAATAGCCGTGGTTTGTTATTCGTCGTTCAAGGTTCGTGACTCTTGTCCACAACATGGCTGACAGGTATGGCCAGGAAAGGAAAATCATGAAAAAGATATTAGTCAACAATTATTTATGCGCAAGAGGAATTTCGACATAAATCTTTTATTGTGCCTGTTAGTCATGGCCAAATTAGTGGGTTTGGGGTTAATAGCTGCCTTTTAGGCCATCAGGCTGTAATTAATTTAATATAGTACGAGGTGCGGGCTACGAAGAAACCCTTTGAAGGGCATTCATCGTACATTGAACTTCGTACTTTTACTGTATTTTTAATTATTCATAATTTTCCGTGAACCGACGCCTTAAAAACTTTATTTCATCTTTTCCTGCAAACAAAATAGACGCATATCTGGTTACGAATGATACCGATATTCGTTATCTGACACATTTTCCTGCGCAAGAATCCTGGTTGTTGGTTTTTTCCAAAAAAGTTTTTTATATCACAGATGCCCGGTATGCCCTGGAGGCACGACAAGGGATAAAGGGGGTGTCTGTTTGTGAGCATAAAGAATCCTTGGCACATGCCGCGATATCCCTTCTTCAGAAAAGCCATATTAAAACAGTCGGGTTTGATGACCGGCATGTTTCGTTAGCGCTATTCAAGAAATTGAAGAAGGCGTGTCCGCGAGGAATTAAAATGGTTGCCTGTCAGCAGCTTGTCGATCACCAGCGATGCATTAAGAATGCAGAAGAGGTCGGATTGATCCGGCAAGCTTTAAATATTAATAAACAAGCCTTTCATTATTTGAAACGTGTAATTCAGCCAGGCGTGGCAGAGCAGGAAATATTTTTGAAATTGGACAAATATGTGAGATCAAAAGGGGTTAATTTTTCTTTTGATCCGATTATCGCTTCCGGTCCAAACTCTTGCCTTCCGCATGCCAAAATAACAGCACGCAAGGTTAGAAACGATGAGCCGGTTCTCGTCGACATGGGGATTGAGGTTGGGGGATATAAGTCCGACTTGACACGCATGTTCTTTTTCGGTAGAATACCTACTCTCGTTCAAGAAGTACATGCTTTGGTTCAGGAAGCACAGAAGAAAGCTATTGGCGAAATTCAGCCAGGGATTGTTGCTTCAGAGGTTGACCAAGCGGCTCGTAACTATCTAAGGAAACACAGGTTAGCAAAGTATTTTACCCATTCGTTGGGCCATGGTGTTGGTTTAGATATCCATGAGTCTCCATCAATTTCAAGCAAAAGCTGTACGATATTGAAAGAGGGGATGGTTTTTACGGTTGAACCAGGCGTGTATATCCCTAATAAGTTTGGAATTCGAATTGAAGATATGGTTTTTGTGACTAGAGATGGATGCGAAGTCCTAAGCCAATAAAATAGAGAATATCGTAAAGTTTGCGAAAAATGTTTTGCGGGATACGTATATATGACTATTAATATTAATCAAATTAGTTCCGGCATGGGGCTTCTCATCAACAATGATGTTTTTTTGGTCAATGAGTATCATCACGTGAAGCCCGGTAAAGGCAGTGCCTTTGTTAGAGTGAAATTGCGCAATGTTAAGACGGGTGCTGTGATTGAGCGAACGTTTAAAACAGCGGATAAACTTGAAGATATTCCGTTGGAAGAAAACGAATTGGAGTATTTGTATCATTCGGGTGACGCGTTTTGTTTTATGGACCACACTACTTATGAACAAATTTCTTTATCTGAAGAAGAAGTCGGGGATGCCGTAAAATTTTTGTTAGAAAATTTGACAGTAACAGGAATGATCTGTGAGGGGAAAGTCCTGAAGGTTATTTTACCGAATTTTATTGTAGCGACGATTGCAGAAACAGAACCAGGCGTCCGGGGAGATTCTTCAAAAGCCGGGACAAAGCCGGCAAAAATTGAAACAGGAACCACAATACAGGTTCCTCTTTTTATTAATCTTGACGATACAGTCAGGATTGATACGCGGACCGGACAATATGTCGAAAGGGTATAAAAATGAACCTGAAAGAAATTAAAGAAATTGTCAAACTTATGAATGAAAATGAATTGACCGAAATTGAGGTCGAGAGGGAAGGGTCGAAGTTAAAGCTTAGGAAATTTTCAGAAGAGGGACTAGAGACTATTGTCCGTCGGCCTGTCGAATACCCGGTACCTGCACAATCATCTGTTCCTGTTGAGTCGGTCTCGGCAGCAGCTTCTGCGGCTAGTGTTAGTAGTGGCGGGCAAGAAATTACGTCTCCGATGGTTGGAACATTTTACCGTGCGCCTTCACCGGAAGCACCGTCGTTTGTTGAGATTGGACAAATGGTTGAGGTTGGACAAGTTGTCTGTATTGTTGAAGCGATGAAATTGATGAATGAAATTAAATCGGAGGTTAAGGGCAAGGTTGTCCAGTGTTTGGTTGACAATGCAGAGCCAGTTGAATTTGGTCAACAATTGTTTGTTGTTGAACCGGCATAAAAAGTGTTCGTCCCCGGATCCTGTATAGGCTTGCTTTTAAAGAAGATTTTAATTAAATAATTATATAAATTTGCTACTCAAAGGTCATATGTTTTCAAAAATACTTATAGCTAATCGGGGCGAAATCGCTTTAAGAATTATACGCGCTTGTAGAGAATTAAATATTCAAACGGTTGCGGTTTACTCGCAGGCGGATCGCGATTCATTGCATGTGCGGTTTGCGGATGAAGCAGTATGCATTGGGCCAGCAGCGAGTTGTGAAAGCTATTTGAATATTCCTGCCATTATTTCTGCTGCAGAAATTACAGATGTCTCCGCGATTCATCCAGGGTATGGTTTTCTTGCCGAGAATGCACACTTCGCGGAAATTTGTGAGTCGTGCAACATCACTTTCATTGGGCCTGAACCAGAGACGATCAGAGTAATGGGCGATAAGGTTCAAGCGCGTGAAACCATGCGTAAGATCGGTGTGCCTTTAACGCCTGGTGGCAAAGGTGTTGTCCATGATCCGGAAGAAGCGTTAGGGGTTGCTAAAAAGATTAAATATCCGGTCATTATTAAGGCTACAGCCGGTGGTGGTGGTAAAGGGATGCGTGTTTGTCATAATGATGTTACGTTGAAGAGTTCTTTTGTTATGGCACAAAAAGAAGCAGAAGCAAATTTTGGCAATCCTCAAGTGTATATCGAGAAATATATTATAGATCCTCGTCATATTGAGTTTCAGATTTTGGCAGATCACTATGGTAATGTGGTCCATTTATGGGAACGAGACTGCAGTATTCAGCGTCGTCATCAGAAATTATTGGAAGAGGCGCCATCTCCAGCGTTAAGCAATAGATTGCGTAAAAAGATGGGTGATATTGCTGTTAAAGCAGTCAAAGCGGTTAATTATCGCGGTGTAGGGACAATTGAGTTTTTGTTAGACACGTCCGGTGAGTTTTATTTTATGGAAATGAATACAAGGATTCAGGTGGAGCACCCTGTGACAGAAATGGTTACAGGTATCGACCTTGTTAAAGAGCAGATTTTGGTGGCGGGTGGAAAGAAATTGAAGTGGAAACAAGATGACATTAAATTGAATGGCGCAGCAATTGAATGTCGTATCAATGCAGAAGACCCTGCTAATGGGTTTATTCCTTCGCCAGGAAAGATTGAAGAGTTAAACCTCCCCGGAGGGTTGGGGGTTCGTATTGATACACATATTTATCCGGGATATACTATTAGCCCGTATTATGATTCAATGGTTGCCAAGGTGATCACTCATGGGAAGACGCGTGAAGAGGCTATCCAGACGATGCGTCGTGCTTTGGATGAGTTTTATATTAGCCCTGTTAAAACAACCGTGAATTTGCACAGTGAAATTCTTTCACATCCTTTGTTTGTCGAAGGAAAGATTTCTACACACTTTCTTGAGAAGATCATGAAGAGTGAGGCAGAAGGAACGAAGTAGCTTTTTCTAACCGTCCTTGAGTTCTCACAAGGGACAATATAATCGGGCAACCTCAACGAGGGGGAAGACATGGCCGAAATCAATAAAATTGATCTGGGATCCATCAAGATTCACAAAAAAGTATTAGCAGAGATTGTCTCTTCGACTGTGCAGGAGATTGATGGGATAACTCTGGTTGGAAGAAATTTTGCCAGCAGTTTAGTTGATTTGATGGGGTTTGAAAATTTCCCCGGAGTTTGCGTCACTGTTGATAAAAGCAATCAAGTCACGATCGAGGTAAAGGTGCGTGTTCATTATGGAATGAATATTCCGGATATCGCCCGACAAGTGCAAGATGCTATTCGAGAAGCGGTGGAGAAGACGGCCGATATTGATTTAAAAGATGTGAATGTTAACATCCAGGGTATGGAGAGGGGGAATGCATGAAAATTATATCCCGTTTAGCGGTTATGTTTTATGTGGTTTTTGTTTTGATTTTAGGTGTTTTTTTAGGGCTTTTTGCTTTGCATGGATTTCCATGGCTTTTAGATGTGTCGTATCCGACGTTAGAGCGGTTTTTAATGATTATCTACTTTGATTTTCAGGCACGGGTGATCATTGGGGTGGCGGCTATTGTCTTGTTGTTTGTGAATTATGTTTTTATGCGCACTATTTCTGTTAATAGTAAAAGAGAAAAAACCATTGCATTTGATAATCCAGCCGGACGCGTGAGTGTATCTTTGGGGGCATTGGAAGATTTGACCCGTCGTGTTATTGCCCGTGTGCCGGAAGTTAAGGAAGTGCGTTCGACTATCACAGCAGGCAAGAAAGGGTTGGAAGTTAGCACGCGTTTAGTCCTTAATACAGAAGTTAATATTCCGGAAATGACAGCAAAATTGCAGGATGTTGTTAAGAGAAAAGTTCAAGGCACGATTGGGTTGGAAGAAAATGTGCGTGTACGCGTGCATGTAATAAAAATTATTCCGGAAGTCATTAGTAAAAAACGAAAAGAAATTGAGCCGAAAGATACTGGCATAGAGCCTGCGGTTCCGTTTCAAGGGTATCGCGCTTAGATAAGGGTGTTGTTCAACATAAGGGTTTCTGGAAATATTTAGTTAGAATAAGGGGAGTCGTTTTATGAAAAAGATTGGGATTTTGACAGGTGGGGCAGATTGCCCAGGACTTAACTCAGTGATTCGTGCGGTTGTTCGTAAAGGGATGCAAGAGGGCTATGTCGTTACGGGGATAAAAAATGGTTGGGTTGGACTCGTGGATTATGATACGCGTATCCTGGATTTGCGGTTGACCTCTGGCATTTTGGATAAGGGTGGGACGATTTTAGGAACCAGTCGAATTAAACCTCAAGAAGATCCAAGGCAGATGGAAAAGATCATTGAGAATTACAAGCGTAGCGGAATTGATTTTCTTATTGCTGTTGGAGGAGAAGAAACGTTGAAAACAGCCCTTGCCCTTCATAAAGAGGGGAGTGTTAAAGTTGTGGGTGTCCCGAAGTCGATTGACAATGCCCTTTCCGGAACAGATTATGCCTTTGGGTTTGATACAGCGGTTAATATTGCCACTGAATGTATTGACCGGTTGCACACAACGGCTGAAAGTCATCATCGGATTATTGTTGTTGAGGTTATGGGGCGTTATACAGGATGGATTGCTTTGGAGGCAGGGCTCGCAGGAGGCGCAGATGTTATTTTGGTCCCTGAGATTCCGGTGGATATTAAGAAAGTATGTGAAGCACTTAAGGCACGACATAGACGAGGAAAGAATTTTAGTATTATTGTCGTTTCAGAAGGAGCTAAAATTGAGGGGTACGCGGATGAACCTATCGCTGTGAGTAACATGGAAAGGCGTCGTTATGGGAATGTTGGTGAACTTATTGCTAAAATAATTGAGGAAAAAACAGGATATGAAACACGAGTGAGTGTTTTGGGGCATATTCAGAGGGGTGGAGCACCTACAGCATATGATCGCGTGATTGGAACGCAGTTTGGTGTTAAAGCGGTTGAATTCGGGGAAGAAGGGAAGTTCGGTCAAATGGTTAGCTTGCGGGATAATGCGTTACAGTCTGTTTCGCTGGAAAAAGCAGTTGAGCAACACAAGTCCATAGACATGAAACTCTATGAGATGGCAGAAGTTTTTATTGTTAATTAAACCCGAACAATATTTAAGTTAAATCAGGAAAATATTATGCAAGATGATATTAAACGAATTTTTGATGAGTCCCTCCAGGTGAAGAAGAAAACCCGGGATGTTAATGCTGAGAAAATTCAGCAGGTCGCAGAGCTCATTTTGAAAATTTTTCAGAATAATGGTAAAGTTATTATTTTTGGTAATGGAGGGTCTGCTGCGGATAGTCAACATATGGCTGCCGAATTTATTGGACGGTTTCAAAAGGAAAGACAGTCTTTGCCTGTGATCGCGTTGACAACAGACACCTCTGCGCTAACTGCCTTGGGGAATGATTATGGGTTTGATATTGTTTTTGCACGACAACTTGAGGGGTTGGGCCAAAAACAAGACCTGGCGATAGGGCTTTCGACAAGTGGAAATTCCAGGAATGTGATCGAGGCGATAAAGGTCGCAAAAAGTAAGGGAATGTCGACAATTTCATTGACAGGATGCCAAGGAGGCGCATTGGCTGAATTGACAGATATTAACATTGATGTTCCGTCTACAGTCACGGCGCGTATTCAAGAGGCCCACATTGTCATTGTTCATTGTATTTGTGAACTCGTGGAAAATAATATTTAGGGTTTAACTCAGAGGCAGGTTTTGAATACAAAGAGTAAGATTGTAAGCCTTCAAACACTAAAGCGGCATATTAAACGTTTGCGGCAGGATAGACGAACGATTGCATTTACCAATGGTTGTTTTGATATTTTGCATTGGGGGCATGTTCGGTATTTGGAAGAAGCGAAGAATAGAGATCGTGTTTTGATTGTCGGGCTTAACAGTGATATTTCCACACGCAAGATTAAAGGGCCAACGCGCCCGATTAATCCGCAGGAGCAGAGAGCGGTTGTGCTGGCTGGTTTGGCGTGTGTTGATTATGTCGTGATATTTGATGAAGAAACACCTCAGAAATTGATTGCATCGGTTGGGCCGGATGTTTTAATTAAAGGCGCAGACTGGAAAGGCAAACCGGTTGCGGGAAATGATGTGGTTAAGGCGCGGGGTGGGAAGGTGGAGTTTATTCATTATGTCCCTGATTCTTCGACTACGGATATGATAAAAAAGATTAAGAAACAATGAGTTCTGTGACAACGAAAAAAGTATTGCGTGTTATTGATGCCAATTTCAATCGTGCGAAAGAAGGCTTAAGAGTTTGTGAAGATGTGTGCCGATTTTTGTATGACGATCGTGCAAAGACCAGGAAATATAAAGAAATTAGACACAAGTTAACAGCGGTAGTAGGAAAGTTAGGCATCGCGGAAATTGTTAAAGCAAGGGAAATAGAGGCTGATGTAGGGAGAAAGACTTCTTCTCCTGAGTCGAAACGAAAAGATGTTGCTGATATTTTTTATGCGAATTCGCAACGTGTTAAAGAGTCTGTAAGGGTTTTAGAAGAGTTTGCAAAGTTGATTGACGGGAAAGTCGCAGAGCGACTCAAGCGATTGCGTTATCTGATTTATTCATGTGAAAAAGAAATTGTGCGTGGGTTAAAAAAAGAAGTGTAGAATTATGAGGCAAAATAAACGTTTTTTGAAAAGGTCCAGGCTTTATCTCGTCTTGGATACGCAAGTACAGCCCTATGATAAATTGTTGAAAGTTTTGAAAAAAGCCGTATGTGCCGGGGTTGATATTATTCAGTTGAGGGATAAAGAAGGATGCGTAAAAGATATCTTGAAATTTACACAACAAGCTTTAAAATATGTAGACAATCGTTGCCTGTTCATTGTGAATGATCGTGTTGATTTCGCTTTAGCGGCTGGAGCGCATGGGGTTCATTTGGGACAAGATGATTTGCCTGTGGCAACAGTTAGAAAAATGGTTGGAAGTAAGATGATTATCGGCGCATCCTGCCAAACGTTAGCTCATGCCCGGAAGGCCCAGGCAGAAGGCGCAGACTATATTGGTTTTGGGTCTGTTTTTAAAACGTTGACGAAGCCGGAACGTGCGCCGATGAAGTTGAAATTGTTGTCGCGTGTTGTTAAAGAAGTTCAGATTCCTGTCTTTGCAATTGGCGGGATTAATACGATAAACGCGATAAGGCTCAAAGATCTTGGTGTTGACCGTATCGCTGTAACGCGAGTGATCTCCTTGGCGGATAATGTTGAGCGAACCGTGAAGGAATTTAATGAGATTTTGATGTAGGTGGATATCTGTGATCATCTGTGTATATCATCAGCGCTCGTCAGTGTTGTGCGAAGCACATCAGTGTTTTTTTAAGGTTTTTCAAGCGAGGGTGATTCAATGGTAGAATATCAGCTTCCCAAGCTGGGTACGCGGGTTCGATTCCCGTCCCTCGCTCCATCATTTTTGTAAGATTGAAGTTTGTTTCAAGGGGTCTGTAAATTTGCCAAAGGAATTAGCGGATTTTATGCGGGTGTGTAGATATATATTTATGTTGATTGGTTTGGTATGGTTGGGAGGATGTGCTCCAGTCCAGCAAATGCCAGCGACAAACCTGGCTGTTAAGCCGCATGGAATTTATCATACCGCTCGAGAAGGAGAAACGATCTGGCGTATCGCGAATGCGTATCGAGTGACGATTCAAGATATTGTTGACCATAATCAAATTATTGATATTTCCCGCATAGAAAAAAATCAGCGTATTTTTATCCCCGGAGTTGGTCAGATCCAGCAGATTAAAATCGAGAAAGATGACCCGGACAAAAGGGCGTTTGCATGGCCGGTTAAGGGGGAAATTTTAGGAGCTTTTGGTTCTCGTCGAGGAGAATATCTTAATAAGGGTATTAAGATTCAAGCGCGAGAAGGTGATCCTGTCCATGCAACGAGGCAAGGACGTGTTGTTTTTGCTGATCACTTGATGGGATACGCGTACACGGTAATTGTTGATCATTTAGATGGATATTTTTCTGTTTATTCTCAGAATGCAAAACTTTTGGTAAAGCTTGGCGATTTTATTTTTAAGGGTGATCGTATCGCGCAGGTTGGCAGCCAAGGACGACAACCTTTTTTGTATTTTGAGATCCGAAAAGATGGAAGAGCAGACAATCCTCTTTATTATTTACCAAGACTGTAAGAGGTTAGATATATGAATGTAGTTGATCTTGAAAAATTTCATGGGCGCAAGTCCATTTTTGAATTAATAAAAAAACGTATTTCTGATTTCAAGGAAGGGTATCGTCAAAATATTGCTTTTTTGGGTGAACGTTATGTTGGGAAAAGCATTATTTTGCAAAAATTGATAGCTGACTTAGATGACGATGAGCTTGTCCCTGTTTACCTGGATCTGGAGAACAAGGATTTAAATTATTTTTACCACAGAGTTGTAGGGAGTCTCCTTTGTGGCTTTTCCCGGATAAGAAATCTTCCTTGTCACGACGACATTTCCCTGTTGATTCAAAGTACACGAGAACACTTGCCTAAAACATCTAATGGGATTAAAAAAATACAATCCCACATACATCATCACAGAACACTTGAAGCTTACCGGGAAATCATTGCCTTACCGCAGGTTTTTGCCACAGAGACTAATTTAATGTGTATCCTTCTTATGGATGAGTTTCATACTTTAGAAGAACTCGGGCTTCCTGAAATTTTTAAGGAGTTTGGGAAGAAAGTAATGACGCAAACACGCTGTCTTTATATTGTTACGAGCTCTTTGCCTGCGGCGGCGAAGAAAATTTTATCTGAAAGGTTGTCGTTGCTGTTTGGAAATTTTGAGGTTGTGCAGATTGAGCCTTTCGATTTTTCATCGAGCCAGGAGTTTATCCATTTTTATTTGAAGGATATCTCTGTGGACGAGTCTTTAACGAAGTTTTTGTTTGATTTTACCGGAGGGCAACCGTTGTACTTGCGGTTTATCTGTCAGGAACTAGTAAACTTAAGTGCAATCCACAGGCAAAACAAGGTTTTTGCTCCATTGGCGTCTCAGGCCATTGAGAATATTTTGTTTAATTCCTGGGGTGTTTTGAGCCGTCATTTTGAGTTGATGCTTGAGCGCATTTCTGCTGGTAAGGGAAATTTTTTGATGGCATCTATCCTTATGGCTTTGTCACAAAGAAAACAAAAGGCTAAAGAATTGACGCAGG
>JAGLHE010000114.1 GCA_023143685.1 Candidatus Omnitrophota bacterium | reverse complement strand
TTGCACTAGTGACTTTAATTCACACGGACACTTTTATTAAGAAAATTTACAGAAAAATGAGAAAAATGTGTCCGTCACCTTTATTAAAATGTGTCCGTCACCTTTATTCTTATTATTCTTATTATTCTTATTGTCCTATAATCTATCTAAATTTTCTGATATTTTTTTCATAATATCATCCAACGAAATTTGCCCTTGATAATACAAAGCAGATGTTTTTTCATACTCTTTTTCAAACTGATCTCTTATCTCTGAATCATTTAATAAAAAAGCTTCTTGCTCAGATAAAGGCACTTCCTGATCTTTCGCTGGGAATCTTTTTTTCTTATGCTCCTTGTAATCGTCTGATCCGATAAACTCCTGAACAGTATCATTCTCTAAAAGACATGCAACATCATAATAATGTCTTATAAAATTAGCAGGCATTTTCCCTGTTTCTTGCTGTTGACGAAACTTCGTTGCAATCGTTTGTAATTTCTCAACAAAAGTAAACCCGGGATGACAACATTTAACACCATGGGCTTTATTATCGACTACATCCATATCATTCTTTTGTGCAAAATCTAAAGCCCAGGAACTAATCGTCAAAGAGTTGTTAGGAGTCACATCATCAAAACCAACTTCCAGCAATACACCTTCTTTCAAACCCCCAGCGACAGGAAATGCGTCTTTATAATGGAGACGTATACCTGCGCTAGTGTATTGTTCATTATCAAATCCTGTATCTCTCTTTATATTTTCTATTCCATCAATCTTAATATTCTCTGACAACCAATCATAATATTGTTTACGGCTTTCACAATGCTGTGGCTTATTATGATTTTTCCCTGCCATAACATTCATAGCAGAAGGAGGATTGATGCGGACATCAATGTCCTCGGAAAAACGATGAATAACACCATATCCTTTAGAAAGAGATGTTCCTCCTTTTAACTCAAAATCAAATCCACCTTTTTGCAGGCCATATAAAACATGCATAATCCAATAGTCTTTTTCTATCAAACTACTCTCAATACTTTTTTCATGTTCTACAGTTCTTAGTAGCTCTTTAAATTCAGGATGATTATGAAGATATTCAGACATTCGCTAAAGACTCCTCGGATATCCACTGATTAAATAAAGTTTTTGTTCTTTCCCCTGCATATGCATTAACAGTTTTTTTCATCTGCACATCAAAATTTTCCAAAACTTTTTCTTTAACTTTCTGCAAAACCTCTTCTCTATCTTCCGCTAATTCATTTAGATTATTCAGAAGATCAACAAATAAAAACTCTTTCGACAAGTCTTTAGGAAATTTATGTTTTAAACGAAAATCAAAAACTTTTCCTCCAAGCATAAATGACCCATGCCTTTTATGATTATATACAACCCTTTTATTGTATAGCTGTGTTGTTCCCACCCCCAATGAATTATAAAGATTAGGCGAGTTTAACAAAAAGTCCTCACTCTTTAAAAAAGCACTCACAAGCTTTTCATCCTCTGGAGGAACGCTCCCAAAAGATGCTTTTATTGGATAATAGTACAATCCCTGCGACAACTTTTGCAAAATCTCTTCTTCAACAAGTTTCTTTAAATGCCTATCCACAGCATTTGACCACTGCGCAAGATCACATCTGCGATAAACCTGACCTGGCTTTAAATGTTTTTTTAATTCTTTAAGTGCTTTCATTTTCTTTTATCTCCTCACTCCAAGTATAAAAGATTATTCTGAAATTGCAAGTTATTTAATTTAAATTTCATGCACTTTACATAACAGACACAAGTTCAAATGTAGTAAAAAAGGGCAATAGAGTATAACTAGCCCAGATTCCTCCGAACTATTTTCATGATTTGAGTTACCGGAACAACCCTGACGAGACGGCTACGCATGCTTTTGAACTTTACCCTCTGTAATTTAATTAGCTATTAAGTTGCGGAGGTTTTTCGTTTGGGATAGAATGAGGAAAAAGGAGGTTGGTTATTGAAGAATAGGGGAAGAATAGGGGACAGCGCCCTAGTTGACGATTTTTTCATGCACGCCGATGGCTCTAAGTGGACTCTCGACTACATGAAAGAAGGAGTCGGATGGGCTTCAGGCTTTATGATGGACACTGACGATAATGTCGGAATCGGGATCACTGACCCGAGCCAACTTTTACACGTAGCCAGCAGCGTCCTGGCTAACGCATACTACTACTCAGATGAGACACTCAAAGAAAACGAGGTAAAATATGAAAACCATTAAATGCGCAAGTTTCTTTATCCTAATATTTATTCTAACGCTCTTGCCGTTACACGCACAAGAACTAACATTAATCAATATCCCTGAAACAGGATTCCGCGCTGTTCCTGGAGAGGTAACCAAGATTAGCGCTTATGATGCATGCACAGAAATCCACAATAACGCCGAATATGATCTCTTTATCCCAACGAGTTCTCTGGAAGAATGGAATGATTTTTATACAAAAGGAACAACCGGAACCCTTTCTTTAACAGACATCTCGATCACTCAGGGAACCGATGCGAACACAGATGGGAAATGCGACTGTGTTCCTTGTACTTATGAAATCGAACCAAATATTCCCCCAAATCAATACACAACTATGCGTCTCTGCTTTCTACAAAGTTCTTTATCAACTGGCGTCATAGGTTATGTTGATGGCAACCCCTACTTTATGATATGGGACAAAACTGCCTTATGGGCGATACTAGGATTCTTTACTTCTAACACACCTATGGTATTTCAACTATTTGAAATGCAGGGAGCTACTGAAGTGCCCATATGCCCTCCCCACACGTACCGACCACTGGGAACATAAAGATAAAGGGCATAAAAGGGCATAAAGATAAAGGTGACGGACACTTTTATTAAGAAAATTTACAGAAAAATGAGAAAAATGTGTCCGTCACCTTTATTCTAATGAGTTTTGTGAAGGCATATATCGGGGTGAGGTATTGCGTCCCCCGATTTCCCTTAAAGTTCGGGCTCCGTCCCCTAATCTGATGACTCCATTAATAAATCTTCAATTTGGTCAGAAACCAAAAAGTAAAGTTCTTTCCCGCTTTTGTGCTGAGTAAGGAAATCCTTTTTAACAAGATTAAGTAAATCAGATCGTGCCGTAGCCCAAGAAATTTTATTGGAGTTAAGATGCCCTTTGATTGTATAAACTGCGTCTTTGTGACGAATAGCGTGGTTAAGGAGATCAATCTGTCTTAAACTGATACCTTCCTGCTGGCGGATACGTTTCTTTAAAGTGTCATGCTCAATAATCTTTTTCTGAATGTATTGTTCGAGCGTTTCAACACACTTTAAAATAACTCCAAGATGATAATAAATAAAATACGTCAAATCCCCCCCATCTTTTTCTGTGTAAAGATAGGCCCTTTTGTATTGTCCAATGCTTTTTTTGATCACCTCTGATATCGAAACATATTCAAAAAGACGATAACCATTGCGAACAAGATACCAATAAAACAACCCCCGGGCTGTCCGTCCATTGCCATCGACAAAAGGATGGATATAGCCGATCATAAAATGCAATATAATCGCTTTAATGACCGGATGGTAGAATTCCTGATCATCGTTGGCAAAGGCGCACAAATCCGTGATGCGTTGTTCAATTTCTTTATAATTAGGTGGAATAAATAAAATCGTATCATCATCCCATACTTTAACTTTATCTTCCTCTTTATCATCATGGCGAAACTCACCGATCTCATCAGGGTCTTCCAGCAACCCATTGGCTAAGACACTATGAATTTTTTTAATCAAATCCACAGATAAGGCCTCGTTCTTCAGGTCCTCGGTGATCAAGCGAATAGCCCGGTAATTATTCAAAATCATTTTTTCATCATGCGTTTTTGGTTTTTTACCGCTTTTGATCATCGCTTTGGCTTGCTTGCGCGTGGTGGCCGCACCTTCAATTTGGGAGGACGTAATGGCTTCATCTATTAAGGAAGAAATCACCCTTTTTTTCAGCCATTCCTCTTTCTGGTCTTCATCAACACTTGTATGTTTAAACACGAGATTATCCGAAAGATGCATATCAATGAAATGCAAATTTTTCAAAATGGCATCAGTGAGCGAAAACGCAAAGGGTTTTCCCTCAATGTCAACAACATGTTTCACCTGCTTAGCAGATGAACGCATAAACATCTTCATATAAACCCATAATATCTCATGAGAATAATCCGTTTTCGGCAAAGAAAGATTACTAAACTTATCCCAGGGACAATAACTCTCATGCGACTTTTTCAGGAATAACCTAAGGCCCGTCTCTTTCTGTACATCCTTATGAATTTGCAGGAAAGATTGAAAAGTTTTAACCCCCTTATCATCTTTTAAAAATTCATCAATATTAGGAAAATGCGGTATTTTCATAAGAAGTTCCTTAACCTATTAATTATTTGTTTTTTAATATAATTTAATAGATAGCCTCAAAATCTATTAATTTTACATTTATTAATAGAATAACATAAAACAGCTCAAATATCTATTAAATATCTATTAATTTTTTACTTTCTAATACATGCTTAATAAAACCCTAAATATCTATTAATTTTTATGAAATTAATAGATATTTATTGATTATTTTCATAAGTTTCGCAAGCGCAATTAGCCACGGACAACGTCTACAAGCTTTTTTTATTTGAATTTATATTTTGTATTGATATTTTCACCTATCTTCTCGAGCAGTTCCTTCTTAACCGCAAAAGCTAAGTCCTTCGTTGCTGTCTGCGGCGAGATTCCGCTATGAATTTCTAAGTAATCTTTTCGTCTGAATAATTTTTCCCTAAAATGTTCACGTGCCATGTTCAATCTGATTTCTGTTGATTGGCGAGCCGGCTTGATTCCCTTTGTAAATTGAATCGTTGCCTGCTGTATTGTCTCAAGCATAAACTGAATGAACGCCGTTGATTCGCCTTGATCGGTCGATTTTTGAATCGCTTCATAGTATTCCATCTGTCGCTGTTTTATAATCGTCTCAATCGGGATATACTCAAAAATTTTGTCGTAATTATACAAGACGATGGATTGCCACAATCTTCCAATTCGACCATTGCCATCCATAAACGGATGGATAAACTCAAATTCATAATGAAAGACGCTGGATTTGATAATGGGATGGAGGTCTTTTTCTTTTTTCAAGAACAAAAAGAGATTGCCCATCAGCTCAGGCACAAGCGTATACTTCGGAGCCATGTGAACAATGCCTACTTCAGACCTCACTCCTACATTTCGATTTCTCAACTCTCCCGCATCCTCAAGCAAACCATCCATGAGAATCTTATGAGCCTTAAGCAGTGATTTTAAATTCTCCGGCTCAAAGTCTTGCAGAAGGTCATAAACTTTAATAGCGTTTTTGACTTCCAAAATGTCTTTTTTAGGGCCAACAACTTTTTTGTTATTAATAATGTCTGTGACCTGGTCTACCGTTAAAGTATTTCCCTCAATCGCAAGGCTTGATTGAATAGAGATGATTTTTGTGTGTTTGCGTAGCTCAGGTTTTGGAATAGGTAACGTTAACCCCTCATATTTGCCGATTAAGCGAGTTATTTCCGCACAGAGATTATTAATTTTCTTCGTTATTTTATAAGGTGGGTTCATATCCTTGCCCTTTATTTATGCCATTATAATTATGCCATATTTTTGATGGCATAATAAAGAATACCATATTATCAACTGAGCTTCAAGTGTTTGAAATAAAGGTGACGGACACATTTTTCTGTAAATTTTCTCAATAAAAGTGTCCGTCACCTTTATTTACTTATTTTTCTTAAGTCTTTTAATAAGTCGAGGGTGTCAGATTTTGCGGAAAGGTTAAAAACGTAGCTGTTTCTGTTGTATTCGTGGGAAATGTCGTTCAGTAAGGCTTGACAGCGCTTAATCATCTTTTTTAGATCATTGGGAGTTATTTTCGCTTTCTTCCATTGGTTGATGTCTGCTTTGTTGCTCGCGTGTGCGAAAACGTTGTTTCGTAAAATGCAGACCTTTTTCCAAAGGAGGGTAAGGTTCTTGATTCTTCGCTTAAGGTTCCCGATCTTCGTCTTGCTGAAATTGCCTTCGCCTTCTATCAACGCCATTAATTGATTAAAATTGATAGTGTCCTGTCTTGGTTCAAATAAGCGGTATAACGCAACGATCAGGGCCACGAAGTGAGCGTGCAGAGATGTTTGAAAAAATAACGGATATTTGTCCTCACCGTCTAAGAACAGTTTTCTTGTTTTTTTATGCTTATAAGTTAACCAAATTTCATAATTGAACCCGGCAACAACTATTGTGTGCTGAATCCCCTTGATATATTGCTCAATTTTTTGATCTTCTTTTCGCACGGTAAAAACATCAAACGAATGCTTTATAAACGAATGTAAGGGTTAAGATCGCTAATACAACGGTCAGCCAAATGATCCATCGGGTCAATAAGATCATATTTTGGTTCATTCGGATCATATCTTTGTTGATGGATGAAACGCAATTGTATGGTTTATTAAAAAACAGGGCGCTGTCCCCCATTCTTTTGTGAGACAATTTGACTACCCTGAAAATAACCAATTACACTATTCCGATCTAATAGTTCATGATAAAACTGATTACTATAATTCTTTAAACAATCATAGCATGCATGTTCACATACACAGGTACTACAAATATGTTTTGCACTATTTATTAACTCATCCCAATTTTCTTTTGCTTCTTTTACAAATCCTGCACCGCCAGGTGTATGATCGTAAAGAACTATCTCAGCATTTGTGCTTTCATTTTTATTAGATAGCCACCGCCAGGAAACTCCGATATCATAAATTTCTATATCTAACATCGCACATAAACCCCTTTGTAGTGCATAGGCTAGAGACTCTATGTGTGTTGTTGGTTGCGCTGGTCTTATAATTAAACAAAAACTTTGAAATTGATGCCCAAAAGCGAGCGGTGGTCTAAAAAATTTGTCATTATTACAAAGTGCACTACCAGTAAACACTCTTAATTTCTTATGTGGTTTATCTAACTTAACATTTCTTACAGGCTCACAACAACCACAATCATAACACATATAAAACCCTTTTCTTTCTGGGCCCAAATTATAACGAAATAATGATCCTGCCTCTTTTAATGCGATATTAAATAAATCTTTGTCTTTAAAACTGGAGTTATCAACATTATCAATGAAATGTGTGAGCGTTTGTCTTTGGCGAATTAATGTGCTTCTTCTGTATTTTTGACCTGCAACTCCATTATCTAGCCTTACACTGAACGATTCTGGCTCTATAAATGGATTTATATATTGGTTGGTTATTAATTTGTCACACACTGAACAGTTCTTTAATAATACATCTTTTGTTAAAGAAGTTCTAATTTGTTTACACTGGGGGCATTCAGAATACCATTTTATATCCGGCTTATCTTTTTGACTTACTATATATAACCCAGAACTAGTAAATACTTTTTTGTGAGCTATTACTTGAGCACTTGGCGCAAATTCAGCTATTGCAACCCCACGCTCACGACTTAATTCTACGTCAACTTCACGTGTCCAACGTGTCTTACCAGTTTCTAAAGTTACTACATCTAATGGAAATGCATATCTCGGTAAAAATCCTCTTTTTGCTAAAACAGAAATAACATCGCTTCCTAATAAATTCTTAATTGAGTATTCTATGTCTGAAGTAGGTATGCCATCATGGTACAATTTATCGCGTTCTTCCATTAATTCAATTAACTCTTGAATAATGTTACCAAGAATAAATTCATACTTTTTTAGTGATTCATTTTTTGCCATATCGAAATCTTCAATTCCATCCAAGATTGAAAGCCCTGAATTAGTTTGAAATACTTCGTTCTTTGCTCGCTCATTAGCCCATTGGATAAAATCTAAAAATATTGTTTTTGAATTATTTTGAAACCATGCATTTGGTATTTTATTTTTTGCTTCCAGATTTATAAATGCTTCCAGTCGTATTTGTTGACTTTCTTTATTAAGCTGATTTTCAGAGATTAATTTTTGACGAAGAAACTTAGAAAAGATAGATGCATTAAAATGCCGTTGTGCAATTACAATATTTTGTGTAAATACCGTTGGCGTTCTCACTTCACCAGACATTAATAGTAAGGGATTATTCCATGCATCTGCATCGTATTTTGTCCTTCTGCAAAGAGTAACGCAAACAGAATTTTTATCTTGCCCTCTACCTGCGCGCCCAACACGCTGAACATAATTTGCACTTGTAGGTGGCGCATTTCTTAACAATACTTTTTGTAAATCACCAATATTAATTCCCATTTCAAAAGTTGTCGTACTACTTAAAAGATTAATCCCTTCAATTTTGATATCATTATCAATTTGGGCTCCTGATTGTATGACTTTCTTTCTTCCAAGTCTAAATTCATCTTCTATTTTCTTTGCTAAATCTTTATTAATTTGAGCAGTGTGCTCTTCTGATCGTAATGAGGAAAACTGTGGCAAACCTTTTCCTGATACCCATTTGCTTATAATATTTTCATCTGTCGGTATAAAGTCTTTTGATTTTAATTTTCCGCTACAAGCTATACGAGGACAACATTCCTTCACTGAATACGCAGATACAGCATTACATCGATCACATACATATCTTTTATCAGCTTTCATTACATATATTTTTTCATAATCAAGCTTCCATGTTTTTTGGTTCTTACTGTATAAAATAAATTCGGATGTTATAAAATCCCAAATCTTTTCCGCAACTTTTAAAGCTTCTTCATGTGTGAATGAAAATATTTGCCTGATATAACTAGTAACAAAATTATCTTTTTTGATTGCGGGCAACCATCCATAAGTAACCCTGACTTTTTCTCTTTTTTTCACAAAATAAATATCTGCAAATACCCTGCCAAATGCTGGCGAATCTGCTTCTACT
Source organism: Candidatus Omnitrophota bacterium (assembly GCA_023143685.1). Taxonomy (GTDB): domain Bacteria; phylum Omnitrophota; class Gorgyraeia; order Zapsychrales; family JANLHA01; genus JAGLHE01. The sequence goes on along the minus strand of JAGLHE010000114.1, from coordinate 14,212 downwards.
CTACCCTTAGGTAATGTAAACGCCTTTCTTTGACGTACATAACCCAATAAATTTTGTATAAGATCATGTAGTTCATCTACACTTAAATTTAGCTCAGTTAAAGAACCATGCAATTTTTTAATTTCTTCATCTTTAATTTGATATTTTACTTTAACCAGACCTAAATCTTCAGCCGATTCACGTGCAGAATCTGGAACTCCAAAATAACCAAATACTTCCGCAACCCATAAATTTCTTGTGCCTTTAGAATCAAGTTCTTCATCGGGATACCTAGAAACAGGCAAAAAGAAATCTGGGTCATAGCTATCAGACTGCGAATCAACTATGTCTGCTAACCTGTCACCCAATTCTACGAGACCAATCTCTTTCTCTTCTTCGATTATTTTTGTAATTTTACGACCCAAATCGTGCGTGAAAGTTTCCTCTTCAATTAAGGATGGGAAAGCTGCCGCACGTTGACGATGATCTGTAAAGCAAAGTAATTTGCGAGGTATTTTGTCTTTGTTTTTTACCGAACTAACTTCAAAATGTGAGAAGGGTACTGCCATAGCTAACCCAGTTTGATCATCAGATTCTTGGAACCTTCTTACTGGCTCAAGCCCCGATCCATTTCTTGCGCCGCAATTAGGACAACTGCTTAATTGCTTTTTCTCTTGTCGGTATAAATTTTCTCTATCGTTTGCTTTCCCTGAATGGGGACACTGCCGATGAATAATTTTAATTTTTCTGATATGTGGAGTTGTACATTTGCAATTATCACCAGCCCCTTCATCTTTTTTCTTTCCACATATAACACACCAACTTAATTCATCTATACATTTATCATTGTCTTGTTCTATTTCATCATCAGGATCATTCCTGTTAGGAAATGGCAAATCTTGATCTACACAAAAATATGTCCAAAATGAATCTGCAGCCCACCCTAATTCTGTATCAAAAGAATCAAAATATGGCTTAACTGTATCGTCATCTTGATTTTGGCATCTCCGTGGTCCTAAATCTTGTAACGTGCCATATAAATAACCACACTTACGACATGTTACTACCTCAACTAATTTAGACTTTTGACCTATTTCATGACAATGAGGACAGTCACCTTCAGGAATATTTTGACTATTTTTTCTAGATACATAGAAAGCAGGTTTGCCATCCTCGCGTGCTGGACAATTACTATGCAAACATACATGTAATCCATCTTGAGCTTTAACAAAATAGTGTAGTCGAGTAGGCAATAGGTCTTCGTGAGAATCATCAGATTTTGCAAAAGAAACAATCTCCATTAACGCTTGTAGCCCCTCTTCTGCATGTTTATTTTTAGGCCATAATTCTCCAGCTACTTCTTTTAGTAATTTTGGCTTATTATTCAAAATATCATTTCGCAATCTAAATAAGTTTGAGTCGTGATTTAACAATGTTGCAAGCAAATTATTCTCTAATTTTGCACCAAGATCACTTCTTATGTCATTTTTCGAATCATTTCTTAAAGTTTGAACCGCTTTCATATATTGATCTGGTTTTGGAGAAAAAGTTGGATTATTATATTCTGGCTTAGCAGGAGTACCATAGATTGGATTAGGTTCCAAAAATTCATCATTAAATAATGCCGAAGCAAACTTTCTTACCTTCTCTTTACTTTCGGATATTTCTGCTTTGCCCAGAGTTGCTGATGTTGCAATACAAGTTAACTTCTCTAAATTTAGTCGATCTTTCAATCTTCTAATTAAAAAAGCAATCTCGGTAGCTTGAACACCACGATAAGCATGCGCTTCATCTAGTACAAGATATTTCAAGCGTGCATTCTCAAAAATAGGTGCATCAACTGGCCGCTCCAGCAAATATTCTAACATTGAAAAATTTGTTACCAGTATTTGCGGTGGTTTTTGACGTATAATTTCACGGTGGTTTAACTTATTCGGGATTTCATTTTTTAGTTGAGAAACTAATCTTTGCTCAACATCCTTTGCTAATTCTTGTTGAGTATATTCTGGATTGCCAATCTTTGCTTGTTCTCTAAATATTTCTCTTAATCTATTATCATATTCGAATTGAGTTTTTGGCGTTTGTCCTGTAAATCTAGCAAATCTTATATCATCATACCCCTTTAAAAGTTTTTCCCATTCTTCAAGCTGATCATTTACTAAGGCATTTAATGGATAAATAATTATCGCCCTTAAACCGTCTGATGAATCACAAATTAAATCATTAAGAATTGGAATTTGATAACACAAAGTTTTACCACTACTTGTTCCTGTTGCAATAACACAATTCTTATTTTCTAAAAGTTGTTCAAGGGCATCTGTTTGATGTTTCCAAAGCGACCTACCACCTAACCTCTCATTTATTGTTTTTACAGTTTTCTTATGAAGTTCTAAATTTTCTAGAGATTTTCCTTCGGCATAAATCTGAGATTTTTCTAAATATGGGCCATTTACTAATTCACTGGGAATCAATTTAGATTCCCAAATTCTCTTTGCATGAGCAAAATCCGGATGAATACGATATTGAGCTTTTAATAACTCAATGTACGGCAGGAATACTTCGTTGTTAAAACGTAAACTTAATGAATCCATAATTTTTTTCTAATTTTTACATCGCATTTTTTTAAATAACCAACTAATTTACTACTCTGTTTTAAATTTAATTTCCAATTCATATTTAGATACGGCAGCTCCCCTCTCTTCTCAACAACTTCTATAACTGGCAAATTACAATTATGATCATATGACATGCACCTATATAAACCCCACAGTATTGATGGATCTCCACAAAAATCTATATTTAAAACATCATCATTACTTTTTAAAACGATTCTAGTTTCATCAATTTTCCATAATCGACCATGTTGAATTATTAGTTCCTGTTCGGCATATTTTCTAAGCATATAATAAAATATTCTTTGGTTAGGCGCAATGATATCTTTGACCAGCATTAAATCTTCCCACTTCAAACCATCTTTTGACTGGCATAATACGAACCAAAGAATATACGCGCCTGGAAGATTTCTCCAACAATGGCCCATACCATGTCTCGAATGCTCCAGAAATACCTTATAATCACTACTAAAATTAAACGAATTAATAGATATCGTTCTATCACCTCTTAGATCAGGCGTTTTATAAGTTAAATCCTGCAATCGACCTGTCTTTGATTCAATTTTTTCAATCAATGGTGGCCCATCCCATCGCCATTTATATAATTCTTTATCATTATCTATTCTTGTTGCTTTTTCTTCCCATCGTCCTGGCGCTTGATTATGATCAACATATACTTTAAATTTTCGATCTAATTCTAATTTATTTTCTTTAAAATAATCTGTAGGTATTGTCACGCATAATTCAGGTAAATGTTCAATTTTTACTTTGTCATCCAATCTAGTAAAGTTTGCAGCCTGGTTGTTTATTCCTGCAAAGAAATATGATTCAATTTTTAATCTTGTCCTAAATTTTAATTTATACTGTCTATTATTAGATTGTAAGTGTACTGACGCAAACTTTTTATTCGGCCAGAATCTAGTAACATAACAATGACCGCCATCTCTTAGTTCTATGAGTTCGTTATCATAAATTTCTTTATCTTCAAATCCTTCTTTTGAAAGTATCTCTATTTTTTGTGGTGCAACTATAACATAGTTACTGATCGGCAATACATTTCGACGTAAATTAACCATCCTTCCGTTTCTTCCTAAATCAAAAAGTGCAAATGGTTCAACCCCTTTAATCCGTCTTTGGTTCTTTCCATTATTGAAATTAAGCTCTAAAATTAAATTCTTATTAAATGCCTTAGAGTTAACGACCATTTCATCTGGTGTTGTAGCAGCTTTTTGAGTTAAAGGCCCTAAGCACCATTCTGCGGGGAATTGATCATGATTAACAGACGGAAGAAAAAAATTTAGTTGGCAACTATAATCATTCCAAATTAATTTAGGTATATTGCGAAATAAAGAATCATATAATACATCTGAATTTTGCGGACTCAAAAATTCAGATGTTTCTGGAACTTCATCAAAATATTCGTTCCGCAAATGACATAATTGCGCAATGTCATCGATAGTTAGGTCAGAATCTTTCTTGATGATTTCTCTAGCGTCTAACATTTCTTTTACAAATTCAATAACAATGTCTCGATTTTCTATTAAAAATTTTTTAATCCTCTGGCGGCTTCCCGCATATCTTTTCACAGCCCTATTCCATTCAACATCTGGGATTACATACAAGTCGTCTTGCCAAGAGCACCATTCACATAGCTCTAAAAAGTTTTCCCACATTGATAACGGTATTGCTATAAAATGTATTACTGATCCAACATAATTTGTTCTATTATTCTTTTTTATCAATTTAAGGCCTAATTTCTTAGAAACGATTTGAAGATTCTCTTTAATTATTTTTTCTTCCCATTGAGAAAGCTTTTTTTGACCAATTGATTTTGCAATATTAGGCCAAAAAGTATTATCTTCATATTCGTAGTACGCAACTCCGCATAAAAATGTTAATAAACAAGTAGGATATGCCGATAAGTCTTTTTTCCATGTGTCCCATTCATTTTTTACAAGTTCTAGAAATTCATCCCATTTATCATGTTCAGGTATAACTGATAAAAAATAACCAGCAGTGTTTTTTTTCTTAACCTGAGAGAATTTGCTATTTAAACTTTTCTCCCAGCTTTCTAGACAATCTAATTTTAGAAGGTCATCGACTTTCAAAATATATACACTCCTTAAAACAAAAAAACCCTCGCAGATTAAGAATGGGGGACAGTATTTTTACTCATATATTCCTTTTTCTTTATCAAAACCTTCTTTTACATGTCTACAAAAAGTAAAGCATTCATTGATAAATTCTTTTTTCATACTTATCATGTGGGGTTTTCCATTGATAGTTGCCCAAAAGAAACAATTACTCCAATTATTTGCTTGAACTTTATTTTTGAATTCATTCCTTTCTTCTATTTTTGCTTCAAAGCCATTATGTAATGTATAATTTCTATATGAGAAAATAACATCGAGCATTTTCTCAGTCTTTTCGGGAAAATGCTCGAGAATATTCAAGGCTTCTAAAATTTGAAAAATTCCTTTTGCCTTGCCCCTTTTTTGTGCCCTTCCGTCTGAATCATAGAAATATTCAACATTCCAAAAGTACTCTTTACCTGTTCGCATATAATTAAGGATCCCCACATAACCATTTTTTTCTAAGGCAGCGATTTCATGTTTAAAAAGACCTTCTAAAAATGGAGCAAAGACAGCAATAGCTGAATGACTAACCGCCACATCCAAAAAACCAAGCTCACAAAGATCACTAGCATATAAATCTTCGTCATATTCATTCTTGATTTTTGAATAATCGGTATCTTCAAAAGCTTTTTCTTCCGCATCTAAACATAATACAAGTTGATGGATAACTTTTGATACAGCAATTAATTGTTGATCAGGATCATAATCTGGAAATGAATATTCTTCTAATTGATTTTTATCATTCATTGTTAGTTATAACAATCGATATGCGACGTGCCCTTTTGCCTAAAATTCAAATCAAAATAAGGAATTACCCCCTTATTTCGCAAACCAAACAGAATATTGGATAGCCCGCAAAAGAGGATATCCTTCGGGAATCGCAGATTGTGTAACATCAAATTTCTGCATCTCACTTCTAATCTCAGCAATGAGGTCTGGAATTAGAAAAAGCTCAATATTGTTGCCAAAATCAATTTTTCCCTTTGGTCGACTCAGACTCACAACTGCTACTTTACTTACTTCTTTAAATTCAAAATCAAATAAAGATTTATAATATTTCTCAGCTGTTAGAAATTTTTTCTGAAATCGCTGTTTTCGTTCACTCCAGGAATTCGCATCAGTAGAAATTTCTAAATGTATTATCTTTTTATCTCTAGGGTCATATGCCGCAACATCAATCTCCCCCTCATAGCCACCTTTTTTCCTTTTTCCATACTTCATGTTTGTCCTTACAAAAAAACCCTTATATGCATACCATTCAGCAACAAGTTGTTCTAAAAAATACATTTTTATAACTACCCCCCAAACTATTTATTTTCTAAGCTCATCCAAACTAACCACATCATTATTTTCATCGTTGAGATACCAAAACCGTCAGCCGTTGCATGATTTTTTCACAACCACTTAGCCAGCGGCAAAAGGAGAATGATAGTTTTTACCCTTGTATTACAAATAAAGGGACACAATACTTAATTCCTTTTATTCGGCGACTGTCGAGTTAGATATTGTGTCCCCCGACTCATTTGTTCTTCTCCTCGCTTGCTATTAACTATTTTTGATTTTGTGTCTCGTGAATGTTCGTATCAATGTACTTTTTGGACTTTTACATTCATCTATATTGTCTAAATTCAAATAATTTTTTATATATTTCCCAATATTACTGTTGAGAGTATTAAGATCAATATTTTCTTTGTGTTGATCAAGTAAATCAAGATATTCTCCCATTAACTTATTATCATTTTGAATCATTAAAAATACTTTATCGGTTATATCTTCTGAAAATTGATTAAGTGCTTTTTTTATGAATTGTTCCATTCTTGCCTCCTTTTTCCTGGTCTAATAAATATATAAAATAGAGGGGGCAGAGCCCGGTTTTAAAGAATAGGGGACAGCCCTATTTCTCACACCGAGCTCTTTTTCCGTCGTCCTGGCTTAAAAGAACAGGACGCTGCCCCCTATTCTTTATTCCCCCTCCTTATTCCCAGAATATTCATCCTTATTTTTAATAACCACTACTGCACATTTCATGTTCTCTATTTGGAATTCATTGTAAGTTACAAAATCGCATTTATAGGGTTCTTCGGTTGGAATGAATTTCCATTCATTATTCTCTTTTACAAAATGTTTTCTGGACCAATCTGATCCCTCCAAATCTAATCCAAGTGCTACAACATAACCTGTCGTTTTCTTCAACAAATCCGATAGAATGCTATTTTCTTTACCAGCTACTCCTCGACACTTTTTACCGCTTATTTTAACTTCAATGCATTTTCCATCGCATTTTATATCCGCATTATTATTTTCTTCTTTTTCTATTTCGATATTTCCACAAAACTCACCGATAAGCAAACCCACTAATTCGACTTGTATCCAATTCTCAAAACTTGAATTATTCCTTATAAAAAACTTTGCACCTTTATTGTTATTGATTTTTTTAATAAGTGAAGTTGAGATTTTATTCCAAGAATCACGCTCTTTTCTACGCATTAGTTCGTTCCTCCTTCTTGAGTTCTGGGGCACAATACTTAATTCAAGGATAAGTATATTGTACCCAAGTTTTTAATTTTTTAGCCGCACCGTAATAAGATTTAATCTTGAACGTTCATCAAAATCAAATATCAATTCGCCGTATTTCTTTTTATAAAAATATCTTGAACTTCCATAGAAATTGCTTTCGACTCTATCAGGAAAGCCGAATTTTCGCATTATACTTTCATCCGTCTCATTGTTAGTAAGGGCCGGATTATATTCACCATTAAACTTCGTATTATATATTCCAGAGGGATCATCTGCACTATACCAAACCCTAAACTCGATAACTCGGCTTTTTGATATTTGTTGTTCCAAAATAACTTCAAGCCCACTCTCGGCAAATGTTAACCAAAGAGCCGTGGAAGACGGTGAGTTTCCAATAGCATCTATAACCTCCCTGGCATCTTTAAATTCCCCCACCAGCAAACCTGAAACTTTACCCTCATTTAAATCACAGATTTCTTCAGGCTTGTTAGCTACCAGAGAAGGCTTATAACCCATCAATGATTGTCTTGTTTGAATTACTTCAGGATTTGGAGATAACTCCTTGCTTGTAATATTTCCCTTATTAAAAACAATCTTAAATGAATCCCAAGAGTCAGATGCGGAAGGCTTGAATTCAACCCTTCCCTCACTTTCTGGAAAATTATTCATAATCATTCGCGTTACACTTGATCCTAAATCTTCCAACTCTTTCACGCTTAATACCTTGCCATTAGAATTCAAAAAGACTAAAACATATCCTCTCCGGTATTGTCCATATATACGTTCACAATAAGCACCATAAACGCTGGCAATCTTTTCTAATAAAGGCAGTATATCCTTAGTACTCGTTCCTGTTTCGAGCAAAGTATTATCATATTTTCGCTGTTGAGGGGGAAAGGAGTATGCATTTGGACTCTGACAAAACAATATTATCAACGATAGAAAAAATACATATTTCTTCTTCACCATTTCACTCCTTCCTTTCACTATCCCATCCATCAAATTCAAAGTTGCTTAAAAAAAGGGTCGAGTCTTGAATTGACACTTACGCTTTTCTTTACCTTTCAGCAATTCAGCTTAAGACCGGAAGTGTGACCAGAAAAGTTGACCCTTCCCCCACCTTGCTTGAAACATTGATGTTGCCTTTATGCAGCTTTGCGATCGACAAGGCAATGTTTAACCCCAACCCTGTCCCGGGTTCACGCATATCTAACCGGAAAAATTTCTCAAAAATCTTGGGAATATCAGCCTCAGCGATTCCCGGCCCCGCATCAACAATAGATACGCGAAGTTTTAAACCTTCACACTTTGCAAGAAGATAAACGTTGCGTCCGGCAGGTGTAATCTTTAACGCGTTATCGATCAAATTAAAAAAGAGCCTTCTTAAATGCAGTTTGTCCGCGTGAATCATGATCGGGCCCTCAGGGATATTAAGCTTAGCCCTGATCTTTTTTTTAGTAGCAAGAATTTGAGTCTGCCCATAAATTTCTTTAAAAAATTCAGTAAAATCTATATCCTCAAAACGGAAAACTTTATGCTGATAATCAAGTTTTGTTAACAGAAGAAGGTCATCGATAGTTTTAAGCATCCGTTCCGACTCTTCCAGATTAACTTTAATAGCATTTTTATACTCTCTTGGATCCCGCTCTCTTCTTAATGCCAATTCTGATTCTCCCCGGATAATAGAGAGAGGAGTTTTAAGTTCATGAGCGACCTGCGAGCTAAAATTCTCGATATGTTTAAAAGATTTCTCAAGACGGTCGATCATGTCATTAAAAGCGTCAATCACGCCATCCATCTCAACGCCGAATTGTTTGGCAGGAACACGGGAACTTAAATCTTCATGTGTTATTTTCTGCGCGGTTGCTGTGATTTCATTAAGAGGAGCAAGTATTCGTTTGGCAAACATCTGTCCGACAAAGCTTGTTAAAAGCAAAACAACCGGAATACTCACAACAATTGAGCGCAACCAGTTTTGCAGCAACAATACCGTCGGGTTTGGGGCGATCCCGACCTGAATAATATATTTATGGCCATCTTTCGTCACAAACGGATAATTGATTAAACGCAATTTCTTTTTATTGTATGTAATACTTTTTAAAATACTTTCCCCGTCAGAGGGAAACCGGATGTGAGCTTCAAAAAGTTCAAGCATATCATCTGTGAGCGTTTTTGAATGGATGATGGAGACTTCATCAAAAGAGGCAAAATTTATAAAATCCCGTCTCAAGTCAAGTTTGTCGAGGCGCTTAAACCATCGCCGTTCAAACCCTCCCATCCACCAACGGCTTAGCTTCACTGTTTCAGGTGCAATTGTCTTCGTCGCCGCAAACTCCAAAGCTCCGGGGACACCTCCCCGGATGTCCAAATATGTGCGTATGGTTTGGCTGATTTCTTGCGCTTTTTGTTTGAGCTTGTAATCAGGTTCAACATAAAGAGAATGTGACAAAATAATGTATAACACCCCGCTAAACACGATCAGAATGACGCCCAAAATGGAGGTATACAATATACTTATTTGAAATTTAATCGAATTTGCTTTAGCTTTAGGCAAAGATCTACCTAAAGGTTTTCTTGAAAAAGCAAGTATCCTCGACGGGAAGGAGGACAGCGCCTGGAGAAAGAATTTGACTCTTTTCATACGTCCTCTTTAAGGATGTATCCTGTTCCTCGGATGGTGTGGATTAGATGTTTTTTAAATCCTTTATCAATTTTATTGCGAAGATATTTAACATAAACATCAATAACGTTTGTAAAGCTGTCAAAATCTTCATGCCAAACATGTTCGGAAATCATCGTCCTTGTAACAACCTGATTAGCATTAAGCAGGAGATATTCGAGGAGGGAGTATTCTTTGGCTGTTAAAATGATAGGCTTTCCTGCACGCTGCACGCCGTGTGTTAACTGATCTAATTCAAGGTCGGAAAGCTGCAAACAAGTAGTTTTTTCTTCCTGTTGGCGGCGCAACAAAGCCCGCACCCTGGCCAACAATTCTTCAAAAGCAAAAGGTTTCGTTAAATAATCATCTGCCCCGGCGTCCAGCCCTCTTACTTTATCTTCAATATTGTTTCTTGCTGTTAACATCAGGACAGGTGTAGCTATCCCGGAATCCCTTAATTTCCGGCAAACAGAAATTCCGTCTGTCCCGGGGAGCATAATATCAAGGATAATCAGGTCATACGGGTTGACTTCCGCTAAAAAAAGTCCTTCCTGTCCGTTATTCGCGACATCAACAACATAACGTTCTTCTTTAAGGCCTCGCTTAAGAAAACTGGCGATCTTAATTTCATCTTCAACAACAAGAATACGCATATGGCATTGTGAATCCCTGTAATTGTCTATAAATTTAAATGCCTTACTTCTTAGTTCTTAGTCCGTGAAAGCCTTGTCTGGCAACCCTAAAAATCAGCATAAGTAGAATATCACCAAAGCTAAAATTTGCCAATGTTTATCATCGGGGCAATTTTTCATGCAAAAAACACAAATTTCACTGATTTGACATAAAAAAACATTAAAAAATTTTAATTTCGTTTTAATCTTCCCTTAATTTAATTTCTTATAGAGTAAAGGCAACTTAAGGATTTCAAACTCTCATTACAACGGAAAAAGGAGACCTTATGCCTACGATATTAAAAAGAATCATGAAAGAAAAATTCATAACACATCAACAGAAAAAAAAGATTCAAAGCCTGTGTGTTCATCGTCAAAAACCCATTCAGGATTTGCTTATCGATGAAAAATTTATTACAGAAAAAGAGTTTTACAATCTCGCCGCAAAGGTTTTTTCCGGGGCGGTTATTGACCAGGATGACGAGATCATTGACCCGGATTGTATAGACTTAATCCCTTGTCATCTGGCCAAACGTCATGGCATTTTTCCCATACGCAAAGAGAAACAAAAACTTCTCCTGGCAATGAGCAACCCTCATGACCTTATCGCTATAGACGACATCCACCTTATAACAGGGCTGATGATAAAGCCTGCCCTGTGTTCCAAAAGCCGGATCACGAGCTTTATTAAGGAATATTATCTTAAAAAGGAGTCGGTCACCCATCTTTTAAAAAATATTCACGTAGGCTCAATCGCGCGGGAGGATACCGCGGGGTTTGCGTGCGATGAAGAAAATCAGGACATTACTGAAACAGGCCAGCAAGATTCACATCTGCTAAAACTTGTTAACCGTATTATTTCCGACGCTGTTGATGTGCGTGCCAGCGATGTTCATATAGAGCCTCAGGAAGACGGACTTTGCATCCGGTATCGAATTGACGGGTACCTCAAGCACGTGGTAGATATTCCCCTGTCTCTGTTAGACCGCATTATCGCCCGCGTTAAAATTCTGGCAAAACTTGATATTGCCGAAAAGCGAAAATTTCAGGATGGGCGCATCCGCGTTATGGTAGAAGGAAGAAAATTAGACCTTCGGGTATCGATGGTACCGGTTTACCACGGAGAAAAGGCGGTTATCCGTATCCTGGATACTGAGAGCACAAAGTTTGAACTAAATGATATCGGGCTTCAGCCGGATGAAAAAGCTGTGTTCACCGAAGCGATTAACCGGCCGCAAGGGGTTGTTCTTTTGACCGGGCCCACAGGTTCAGGAAAAACCACAACCATTTATTCAGCCCTCCAGCATATTAAAAATGAAACACGCAATATAGTAACGATCGAAGACCCTGTTGAATACTTAATGGAAGGGATTAACCAGCTTCAGCTTAACCGGGTTAAAGATATTACTTTCGCGAACGGGTTGCGGAGCATTCTGCGCCAGGATCCGGATGTTATTCTCGTCGGAGAAATACGGGATAAAGAAACAGCAGATATGGCCTTCCGTTCTTCCATTACAGGGCATTTGGTTTTTTCTTCTTTACACACAAACAACGCCTCTTCTTCGATTATCCGGTTAATGGATATCGGGCTTCAACCTTATCTTATTGCTTCATCTGTTCATCTGATTGTTTCTCAAAGGTTGGTCCGTGTCATTTGTCCTCATTGCAAAGAAACGTATACCCCTGATAAATGGCTGCTGGATAAATTCAATTTTTATCTGGACCGGGTATTTGTCGGCCAATTCCTGAGGGGAAAAGGTTGCCGTCGTTGTGACTTTACGGGATACCGTGAAAGGACATCTATTTTTGAAATGTTGAATGTTAACCAAAAAATCAAAAACTTAATTTATCAAAAAGCCTCTGAGTCCATGATATTTCAGGAAGCGGTCCGAAACGGGATGAAACCACTGGCTCAATCCGGGGTGGAAAAAGTAGCTCAAGGGCTAACAACGCTTGAAGAAGTCGCCACAGTGGCGGATGTTGAAGAGATGGGACAAGATGTCCAAATCAGCGATTTTATTTATTCTCATCCACTAAATCAAGGATAGCTGCCTGCAACCCGTAAACCACACGTGTCATCTTGTCATAATCTAAGGTTGACGGAAGGTCATTCTGATTATGATAATTTTTATTACGATAAAAAGCTGTGTCGGTCACCATAACCGCGGGATACCCTTCCTCCCAGAACGACCAATGGTCCGAAAAATCTATGCCGGCGGCAATCATCCTGGGCGCGATCAACCATTCAACAGGAAAAGACGATGCCTCGCGAAAAGAACCTACAACCTTCTTTACAAGCCTTCTTGATGAAAAGTTGCCGGCAACAGCAATGAAATTTGCTTTATTGGGATAAAACGGACCGAGCAGAGGCGGGTACCTTTGAGAATTTCTGCTCTCACGGAAAAATCCAATACACTCAAGGATAACAGCAGCGACTATTTTTTCTTTATTCTTTTTAGCCCGGCGGGTGTAGACCCGGCTACCCATCGCCGCTGTCTTATAAAAAGGCGGCTCTTCATTAACAAAAGCGACAAATTTTATTCTTCTTTTAACATCCCTTTCCTTAAAGAGCCGTGCCAGCGCTAAAAGGCCGGCCACCCCACTGGCGTTATCATCAGCCCCCGGGTTAAAACAGGTATCATAATGCGCCCCGACGACAACGATCTCTTCTGACACGCCTTCAGGAATTTTTTCAACACTGATATTTTTAAACTCCCGGCCTTCGTGCCGGTATCGCATGACTTCCACCGAATACCCGATAGCCTGAAACTTTTCAATAATATATTCTGCCGCCTGGTCCAGGGCGTGATAAGAAGCGTAATTCCGGTCACCAATCTCTTCGGCTAAAACAGTCACAATTTCCTTAAGCTCCTGCGCTGTTTTCTGTTCATCAGGTAAAAATTGTTTGTCTGTAGATTGTGTTGACTGCCACCCTGTCATTGTTGTCCCCACAATAATTACCACCGCCAAAACTTGCCCTACAGAAAGCAAAAAAACATTAAAAATCTTTCTTTTCATTGATCTGTTATTCCGGTGCGGAATACTTGAAACTATCTACTATCTCGCCACTTTGCCATTGCTCCATAAATTCCGAAGTCGCCTCATAGTCTTGGCTCAAACCATCCGCCTGGTCTACTACTGTTTTAATGTTGCGCTGTGTTTCTATCTTAAAAACATCTAAAGCATCCGAAATAATCATCCCTGCTGATTGGAGTTTTCCTAAATTCATAAATATCAATAACGCTAACACGCCTACAAGAAAAAAATCCCCTAACGGGATCCATTTAATCTTACGGCTAGACACCAAACAGGCCCAGTTTAAAAAAAACAAAACAACAAAAACAGCGGCCGCTATTTGGATGATTGATATCATAAACATCACCTTTTGGAATCTTATCTCACGGTCAAAATAAGCGCACCTAAAACAATGTAGGCGGTCGCGTAAAACCGGAAATACTTAATCGGCTGTTCCAAAAACCACGCCACAAAAGTATCCGCAGCCTTTGCTTTTAAAAAGAAAAAAGCTTTCGCGATTCCAATAAGCCCCAAAACAATAAGAATTTTTGCCAACACGCCCGGAACTCCCCACGCCCCCTTAATCAAAAAAAGCCCGAATGCCAGAGCAATACCGAAAAAGAT
>JAGLHE010000113.1 GCA_023143685.1 Candidatus Omnitrophota bacterium | reverse complement strand
TATTCGGGCTACGATGTTTTTTCTGTGAAACCATCGCAGAGTAAAATTTTTGAGCTATCAAAAAGAATAGGAGAGAAGCAAGGGTGTACCCCAAAATCACGACAGTCGCACTTGGACGTATAAGTATTAGCAAACACAGTGCGATGAAAAGCCTGGAAAATGCGATGCTTATATTAAACAATGCCGACCGTCGCCTTTGACGGGCCGCTATAAAAATTCCTACCCTTAATCCAAAAAGGCCGGTCAGGGCACCGGCTATCAAAGAGATCGCTATAAGTGTCGCCCATTCAAGATTCTTAAATCGATAGATCAGCAAAAAAACAAGAGGTACCGCAATAACGGTAAAGTAGCAAATATATTTTGCAAACTTGTCGGAAACTGCGTAGAAAACATTGAGCGTTTCTTCGTCTTTGCTTATGGCCCAAAACCTCATAAAGCCCTGTTTAAATGGACCGAAAAGATTCATTCCTACTAATGCCATGATACTGTTTGCAAGAGCCAGGTAGCCGAATTGGGATACATCCAGAATAGATGTTAGAAGTTTTACTCCCAACAAACCGGCCAGAACTGTACCGACTTGCTCTAAAAGAACCCATGATGCCTCTGGTATCAACGAGAGTATCTTTTTGAAATATATGGAATTTATCATCGCTTGCTATCGATTGAATGACGGGTTAAGTGAAAGGGAATGCCATTTAGCTTGAGACCTATAAAATGAGAACTGATGTTTTTGCAGATAATTATGATTCTGCGAAAACTATATTACTGAGATATGCGATTAGTGTTTAACGCCCTAAGAAGCAATAAAATTATAATATAAGAAAAAAACAAAAAAATAGAATAACAAGTCAGCGTATATAAGCTTAAGCCGCCGCTCCACGCAGCAAAAGACAACATCAATACAGCGAAAAGAGTTACAGATGTCAATTTTTTGCTCGCGAAAAAATGCTCAAAACAAAAAGATGGGAATAATAACACAACGGTCCCAATAAATACGCACATAAGTTTTTTTGTTAAATAAAGCTGTCCCCATAGACCATAAGATATGCCAAATGCAAGGCCATTCTTATTGTGAAGCTCGAAACCGAAAACTCTGTTGCATATCGGTCCCGACAGGTTAGAATTGCCCATAAAAATATCATAAGGGGCTTTCACGTATCCAACGCCAGAACTGGTAACAGCCAGCAATTCACGTATGCCGGTGAGACGGATGGTTGCTAACGAAAAAAAAATCTCAGGACTTTTAGATATTTTTATCTTAGGGACCGAAATGGTTGGCGGAACTTTGGGGGGCGTTATTAAACGGCTTATTCGGATGTCTTGGCCCTGATAAGCGATGTTTCTAAGATTCTGAATTTTTGGAAAAATGAAAATGCCGACAATTATGCAGACAATAGTATATTGGATCGTAATACTTTTTTTCCACTTATCTTCTTTTTGTGCAAGTAGCAAAAAAATCAGAGGCGGGAAAGCCGTAAAGGCAAATAGGTATCTGCTAAGTGAGGTTAGCGCGCCAAGAGCGGCAATGACCAAGATTGAGATCAATGTTAAATAGGTTAGTTTAATAAAGTTAGACTTAACACAGATTTGTAGAAAAAAAAGGCCTAACAATGGAACCGTTATCTTTCGGCTATAGTACAAAAAACCTGCTATCTTAAATGGCAACTTGGACCCATCTGTCAGTCCGACCCTGCCAATATTAAGCTCAGACGTTATTGCGATGATTGCTATAGACATAAAGAACCATGCCAATACAGCAAGGCATAATTTCTTTTTGGAGGGGGTGGTTGCAAGAATATCTTTTGCAGAAAAACTTTTTCCAAATAGTTTTTCTGCCAGAATAGTTGAAAGTACTACACCTGACATTCCAAAAAAAATCACTAACGCTACGTTAAAATATTCGCTGGCAGAAAAATCGAAATTGCCAATTGACATAAAGCCTGTTCTCGGAATTGAGTTTTTATTGTGTAATATTGCACCAAGTGATATTGCATAACCAAAGAAGTAAAACAAAGATGTCACCAGGCCTGTATAGTATTGCCTGCTCGGCATTGAAGTAAAATAAATGGCCAATAGTCCTATTGCCAGGACAAAAACAGTAAAACCTACATCTAAAAGTGCAAAAGGCTTTACCATGGCAATAATGCAAATCGAAGACAGGCAGATTAGTACTAAAAGCAGTTGGCGGGCAGGTGCCCTAAGAAGTGTATTTTCTGGGGGAATTGCCCGGATTGCATAGCTATTGCATGACGATTCGTCAGCGTTTTTTTGATCAAGATGTTTTGGTGTATTCATATAATTACAAGACCTTACTGCTTATTTATGCCACGCATTTATCTGAAGCTCTAAGAATTATTAGCTGAAAATCAATCCTGTTATCTTGGACTCCGTCCCCGTAGGTTACGGAGCAACCTGTGACATTCTGTTTGTTATAGATGACGGGATTGAATTGCAAACTCATAACTTACGACACAGTACCAAGTTACAGTAAGTCAGACGAAACAGGTCTCTCCTGAGCCCATACATCAATCCATTAGTGGCCTATTAGACGCTTTTTTTGATAATTTGCAAGCATATTCTCGAAAAATCGCACAGTTGTGCCCATCTGCTTTTTACCTCCAAAAACAGTACTGATACCCAAGGTTTTATCGGAACATGGGTGTCTGCCAGGAAACTGACACCACGATTTGTTAGCCAAATCAATGACTGCTTGCTAATATCGGTATTATATAGTAACCTGTGTGAACTGAAAATCTTTTGTAAGCGCAGCAGGAACAATGGCAAATACTCCAAAGAATATTCTGATATTGAAACCATCGGCCTTGGGCGACATTGTCCTTGCGTTGCCGGCGTTGGCGTCACTTCGCGCGAGTTTCCCGGAAGCGAAGATTACATGGTTTGTCCGTCCTGAATTTGCTCCTATCCTGAAAAACAACCCAAATCTTGACGATGTAATTATCTTTGATCGTAAGTTACTTGGCAAGTGGTGGTGCTGCCCAAAGGCCTTTGCCGAACTTGTCAGGCTCATTTCTAAACTTCGTAAAGACAAATTCGATCTCGTAATAGATTTGCAAGGTTTAGTAAGAACTGCTCTCTTCTCGTGGTTAACCGGCTGCAAAAAACGTTTTGGGATGAAAAAAGCAAGAGAGTTGGCCTCTATTTTCTACACCCACAAGGTATCGCTCGGCGGCAATACCACCCATGTAATCGACTGCTATGAAAAGATAATCACGGCAGCCGGTGCCTCTAAAGTAACGCATAACTACGACTTGTCTCCAACACCGGAAGCAGTTGAAAGTGTAACTAAGCTATTGGCGGAATACGAGTTGACCTATGGCAACTATATTGTTTTCATGGCTGGCGCCGCACACTCGCACAAATGCTGGCCCCCCAAACATTTTGCTGCCCTTGCCGGACGGGTCAACGCAGAATTCTCCCTTCCCATAATTGCCGTCGGTACCAAAGCCGAAAAAAATATCATTGAAGATATCAAAGCAAACACAAATGTTCCGATTTTGAATTTCGCTGGCATGACAGATATTCCACAATTGATATCAATCCTAAGCGGTGCACGTTTAATCATAACTAATGATACTGGCCCCGGCCATATTGCCGTCGCCCTTGGCAAGCCTGTGGTAATGATATTTGGCCCGACCAATCCTGCCAGAATCGAACCATATAGATGTGAAAATGCCGCCGTTGCTATCAACCCGGATAAACGTGGCAGCAAAATTGACAGTTCTGACCCAACCTATGCTATAGAGGCTGTAAATGTAGACCTCGTATTTGAAAAAGTTGCATGGCACCTAACACATGAAAAGACCGTCAATTGAT
>JAGLHE010000112.1 GCA_023143685.1 Candidatus Omnitrophota bacterium | reverse complement strand
ATTAACCCACCAATCTTATCATAAAAAAATTCAATCTCATCTAATAAATCATAATATTCTTTTCTATAGTCTTTTTTATCGCTCATTCTTTCCTCCTTCAATACTTTATTTTCGGTACTACACGGAAGCCTATGGGTGCAGTATCTTTTTTGGGATCGAATTCATTTAATACCATAAACTTTTTCATTGCTTTTTCATTTACTGTGATTGCATTTATTGGGCCTTTACCATCCATGATAGTCTGAATAGCTTCTTTTTTATCCAGAATAAATACATCGTAATCGTGTTTTTTTGATAGGTTCCCCGATACCGTTTCAACCACTTTGTTATTATCTTCAATTATCACCGGGTCTGCAATAACAGTTTTGATTTGTTCACGTGCCAAGTTCGCCTGTGCTAAATCTCCGGAAGCCTCAAATCTCTTAACATCTTCCCGGAGTTCATTTCGCCTGTCGATTTCTTCGCGGTCAGCATCCTTTAGCTTTGCAGCTTCAATTGCTTTCATGTCCTCTTCTTTTTTCAGTTCATATTTGCTGACTTCGGATTGAATAAGATCACGCCTGTCTTGCATTGGGTTTATTACTAACTTTTCATCTGCAAGCAAGTCATCATAAGTTTTTTTAGCATTTTTCTTATGCTTCATGATCCACTCTTTGAAAGCAGTTATCTTTTTCCCGATCTTTTTATCTTCCGCAATCAATATTGGGACATCCTCATCCTTTTCAATAATAACAAAATCCTTGATTTTTGCCGATTCATCTTTGTATTTTTGAATATCTGTGATTTCACTTCCGTTTGTTTCACTCATTGTTTTCTCCTTGTTAACTATTTGTTTTTGTATTGATCTAATGCCCATTCGAGAAATTCAATTTCTTTATTATCGCCTGTGAAACATAGCAATTCATCATCTATATATCTTCCGAGATTTGAGCCTTCATTATCATTTCCTCTCCAACTAGACAAGCCTGACCAACCATCGCGATCACCTTTACTTTCAAATTGTTTTTTCAATATGCAGATCTCTTCATTCCGAAACATTGCTATTATGGAATCCTCCCAATCAATACCATTAAATGTGATCGTTTCACTTTGTTTTGTTGTAATTACTTTTTGTTTCATAATCTTCTCCTTTTATTATGCTATCTTTTTAAATTCACTGATAAAATGTCTGAATACATTTCTATCTATTTCGTGCTTCTCCGGGATATATCCTTTTTCTGTTAATCTCAATATCATAATGTCAGTTACTTTATGACCCCATGATTTCAAACCCTCTACGTATGCCATTAACTGCATTTGATCCCTTTCCGGTACTTTATAACTTCCAGTTTTAGCATCTATTAACAATCCATTTGAGAATAGAGCATCTGCAGTAAATCCATATTCAAATAATCTGTGATACATCGGGACCTCTCCGATAAATCTCTGGAATTTTAATCCAGAAGAACATATAAACCCCTTGAATTGAAGCATAATTTCCCTTTCGGCTTCATCGAGTTTATCAACATCAAGAGTTCCATTCATTTCCATGTTTACACATTTGTGAATAAATTGACCCCTGAACATTGGAATCGAACTTATAAAATCACGGTTCCCTTTGAATGGGAATATAGACTCCAATACCCGGCTGACTGATGATATTTTATTTCCTCTCAGCCAATACGTATGATCCTCTTCAATAAAATCAAATGAAGGATCGGGATTGAATTTATTCATTATTTATATCAACTTCAGGCAATAAATCTTTTTGAGGTTCGCCAAACTCTTTTCTGAATTTTCCTTTGAACATTCCGAGTTGTTTTTTTGTTTTTATTTCCATTGGGCTTGCAAGTTTCGGTCCATACTTTTCTTCATCATGATTTTTTTGTTGACCTAAAAACCAATCTTCAATAGCATCCTGATTAGGAAGATGTAAAAGCATTTCGTTTTCAAAATCATCCTTTAATTCATCAAGAGTTTTTTCGGGTGATTCATCTTCAGATTTTGTACTTTTTGCCGGAGGATCTTTTTTGTATTTTTCTGATTTATTTTCTTCTTGAACTTTATCAGAATCAATCAATCCATCCTTTTCCATTTCCTCAATGTCCTGAGTGAAGATATCAGAAGCGGCAGTAACAGTTAATACGGCATCTACCATTGCCCTTTTTTTCCCCATTTTCAAAACGGTATTATAATAATCTGCCGGATTATCATGTTCAACCTTTTCACCTGCCGTTACAATTTCCCACTTCCCGTCTTCATTTTTCTTTACAGAGTGACCTTTGCCCCCGATCAATTTTACATCTCTATCATTCCAATATTCTTTTGGGACTGGTTTCCCGGTAAAGGAAACATCGCCTGTTCTAAATCTATATTTGCCCTCCATTGTAGAACATGATC
>JAGLHE010000111.1 GCA_023143685.1 Candidatus Omnitrophota bacterium | reverse complement strand
TAAGTGCGCCATGCCGGGCGCACAACAAAAACCCGCGACCACTTAGATGATCGCGGGCATCAAATACAAAAGCAAGAATCATTACCCTCCAAGGCTTTGCAGAGGATTCGTCTCAACAAACTCCAAAAAGATCGGACCGGCAACAAGGATCCCCACCACAGGAAAGATAAAAAACAAAAGCGGAACTAAAAGCTTCATAGGCGCTTTCATTGCCACCTGTTCACCCCTGCGAAAGCGCGCCAAACGCATGTCTTCCGAAAGAAGGCTCAGTGCCTCTGAGACCGATGTTCCCATCTTATCTGCCTGCAAAAGAGTCCTGGTAAATGTTGACAAATCAGGAATATCAAACTTGGTCGAAAGGTCTTTTAACGCGTCTCGCCGCGTTTTTCCAACATTAATTTCCTGCAACAAAATATTCAGCTCGTCAACCATAACTGATGGCGTTGACTTTTCTACGACCCATTTTAAAGCCAACATAAAATCCAGCCCCGCGTTCACACAAAGGCCCAAAAGATCAATCGCGTCAGGAAGTTCTTTGGTAATAGTCGACTTCACTTTTTTTATCTTGTTCTTCACCAAAAACTCCGGCAGCATATACCCGACAGCAACACTCATCAGGATCCAAAAAGGAACCATGTCCGGCTGAATCATGGGGTACGACAGGATCAACGTCCCCACAATCAACGCTTCCTTAAAAAGAAAAAATTCTTCAGGCGTCGTCCTGACATGAGCCATCGCCAAATCCTTCGCGATTCTTTGGCGCAACGGACCGGAGACCAATGGCTTATTAATCATCGCTATGGCCTTCAAAAACGTTGCCGGCGTCTTTTTCTTTTGCGTAGCCTTTGTTTCATACCCGAAAGCCTGCAATGTCGGCCGCACCTCCCACTCTAAAGGAAAAAGCCCCACAGCCAAACTAAACCCCGTCAAAAAACATACTAATAAAATAAACATCAGCATAAGCTAACTCTCCTTATTTCGTGTTTCACATTTCGTAGTATATATCCGGCAACCAGTTAAAAATCACTAAACGCGCAAATTTTCCAAATCATAACCGCGCCGATAACCTCTGAAACACACGCATAAATCAACAGCATCCGGCCCATTTCTGAAACAAACATATGCTGAAAAAACCCCGGATTAGACGAATAAATAACCGCAAAAAAAGCTAATGGCAAAAGGGACATGACAACCCCTTGAATTTTTCCCTGAATAGTCAGTGTGTCAATTTGAGCTTTAATTCTCTTGTGCTCGCGGATGTTGTTAACAATCCGTGAAAAAATTGCCGGCAAATTTCCTCCGGTTTCTCGTGCTAGCAAAATAGCTGTAATCATCTGCTGAACCGCTGTTGACGGCTGACGGTTATACAAGTGATACAGCGCCTCTTCCAAAGAAACCCCCATTTTGTTTTCCCCTATCACCATTGAAAACTCCAGGTTAATCGGATCCGGCATTTCTTCCACAACAGCTTCCATCGCCTGGATTAAACTTAAACCTCCCCGAAAAGAGCTGGACATAATCATCAAAGAATCTACGAGCTGGTTCTCAAACTTTTTCTTGTTATGCGCAATCAAAATCGCGTTGTACATCCCTGGAAAGAAAAACCCTCCCCCTACTCCAAGAAGCACCCCGAAAAGACGCATCTCCGGAGGAAAAAAGATATACGAGATAACCCCAGCGAGAATCGGCGCGAAAAAATAAAGCTGAGAAAGTTTTTTTACATTCTTTCGGGGAACAATTCTCTCCAGCTTATGCGAAAGGCTATACGCCCGCTGCTGGCCAAGAGCAACGGTCTTGGCATACAAAGCCGGAACAACTGAATATCCAACCAAAGCCACAGCACAAAAAACAAGAAATATAGTTAAAGTCATCCTCTTCTCCTCATCGATTAATCATAAAATAAGCTCGCTTGATATTTTTGTTTGCTCGCGACTATTTTATAGCTTCTTTTTTATTCACAATACACAATAACTAGACTGGCAGTTTTCCATCAAACACGACGGGCATCTCGCATCATACTGAGGATCCTCCTCGGGGAGAGTGCAGTCACACGTATCCTCGTAACAGTCTTCCATGACCCACCTGTCAACAACTTCCGCGAATATGCACGTCAGCGTCCCCTCGCCTGACCCTCCGTCGTCTACATCAAAATTTCGAGGGTCATACTGTTTACCGTGGCCAAAAGTGTCTCCCACTTTTCTCCATTGCCCGGAAAGGCCGCGCACAATGTAATGTTGAAAAACAAAAGCCATGGACAAAAGAAAGACAATCAAAGCCATAAACTCTACAACCGAAGAACCTTTTTTATATATTCGTAAAAACATTGCTCTACCTTTTTTAACTACCACCTATCAGAAAAGTATCGTTGCACGGAACAAACTTCATCCGAAATCCATCCCCGCCAAAGAAATACTCCGCGCAAGATTCTGAGGCGACTCCGTAACGCAACATGTCCTGATGAACCTTCAGCCAACAACGATCATAGTTATCGTTACGCCAATCAATATGTGCTTGATCTTCTTCGCCATCTCCGTCGCCATCAAAGGGAGGATCTACGTCTGGGGGATCCTCAGTAAATCCTGGACGGTTTGGAGCTTTATTCAACATAAACGCATTCTGCCAATTCCAGTCCTCGGAATCAGCACCTGCTGTAGATTCCCAATCCATTGATCGCAGATCACCTCCAATAGCAGCACTCACTCCCAATCTTTGATCCATCAAGGGCTGGCACGAAGCATCAACTCCACCGGGGTTGTCATCCCCTGAAACACCGGGATGCGTAAACCGGATATCCCACAAAGGCGTGCCGTTAGGCAGCGTCAGCCCTCGGGCAGGCCGATCCTGGTCATAACGAATAACCCGAATTTTAACCATCCCCGGATCCGCTCGAAGCTCGCTACAAATATATTTAAAATGTTGAAATGTCGCGACACGCGGCCACAAAGGATCATCACCCCCACCGGAACCACAATCATTGTTACACCTGCCCGGTATCCGGGCTTCAATTTTGACCGCATGCCAGTAAGCGTTATTCCAGGCCGGAGGAATTGTTTCATCCTGCCAAACATACACCAGAACAGATGCCGTTGCTTCATGCACCTCCTCAATACGGTTCATTCTGGCATTTATCAACCTTTCCGACGGAGAATTTTGGGAATTCTCAGTAAAAGAGTCTCCTCCATTAAGAAAATCACGAAAAGCGTCATTCGCTGCTGTAAAAACATTAATCGCGTCTATCGCCTCTTGCCTTCTTCCTTCTAAAAGATCCCGTCGTTTTTCAAATTTTGCAACCTGATTTTTGGCGGCATTCGCGCTATCCTGAACAAAAGTCATGAAAGCAGGGTCTGTGCAAGAGTTCGCGATTAACTCCCCGGCAAGAACTTCATCGTAATATGTCGGTTCCCAATTTACCGGATCCCAATCATTATTATCCGAATCATCTATCCCTATACCCCACACGCCGCCTGAACAACTATTTTCCCAGGTTCCCGCACAAAGCTCAATGTCAGAATAATCATAATTATCAGAAGCGCAGTCCAGCGTAACAGAATCCGGCCCTAAGGAAGTATATCCATCACACCCGGCGCCGCAAACCGAAACCCAGGTTTCCGGATCAACGCCAATTTTACAATTTGTTGCAAGTGTTGTAGCTGCCGCTACCCCGCCAAAGGGTGGTGAAGTAAATACGCCAAACCCGAAATTAATACAATGATGATTGACTGGACCTAATACATCTAACGTTGCGCACTCACCTGAATTTCCTGCACAATCATCCATACAATTTAAAACCTTCGGAATCAAAAAAGTTTTTTCCTCCGCTATTGTAGGACTCCATACCCCCGGAGAACACTCCCTCTGAGTAGGCCAAAAGGGCCTAGATGCCGCATGCAGTGTGGAGATCTGCGGGTTACCATAACCTGCCGGCACTAACCCATAATTAGTTCCTGCATTATTAACTTCCGGCAACAACGGATTAGGTATCCCCGCTGTCCCAACTGTTCCGCAGGCACATTCTTCTCCCTCAGGATTGCCACCCCAACAATGATCCGCCCCGCACACATTTAAACAATTATTAAAAAGTTGCTTGTGCCCCTGATCAATTGCATCGGCAGGATCTGCTATCCCCATATAATATGGCTCTACCCCGTAAAATTCACCTGCTAAATTTCTTGTTGGCAAATTAGAACAATCCGCCTGACAACCAGCTTCATCTGCTGCAGCAAGACAGTCCGTAAACAACGGCACATGCGCTGCCTCAACAGCTACGAGAATATTGTTAATACTATCTATCAAAGACTGTTCCGGCCCGGCAGCAGTACAGCTTCCTCTTGCCCTTAAAACCAGAAGATAAAACCCAAAATAATTAAATTCATTGTCTTTCCATCTTGGCCCGCAAAAACCATACACCGGTTCAATAAGCGATGTATAAAACGGGTTTGACGCAAAATGCAAAACTCCGTTAAATGTCGGAGGAGGAAAATCACAACAACTCCCCAGGTTGTCACACATTGCCGCCTCAACCTGATCGTAATAAGCTGTCTCACTGCTGCAATCAATGTCTCCCGTCGGATTATTATCAATATCCGCACACATGCCAGGTAATGTTCCTGCGGGGTTTTCACGACAGAACAGCTCTATTCCGCCTCCAGCACCACTTAAAATACCGTCTATCGCTACCATGTTTGGCGGAGTGAACCTTAAAGGATCCATCAAAACAGGAAAAACAGCCGGATCCAAAGACCCGTCTGTAGCAAAATCACAGTCAGCAGCACATTCTTCTACTGCCGTAGAGAAGTTTCCGTCATAAGCAAGACAGTCCACTATCGCGGGATCCGTAAACCCTGTTGTTTCAAAAGGCATAGTCGAACTAATCAAGGACCGTGGTAAACGGCTGCAGTTTTCCTGACTACAACTCGTCGCGCAATTTTGAAATTTTAAATAGTTTCCACTAACAGCAATAGGTGTTCCGGGATTATCCGGATCATCCATCTGAATAATCGCTGCTGAGGCATCCAGCAATGGATCTTCGATATTCCAGGTCAAGCATCCAACCACATCTGCAACCGTGTTCCCTCTATAAGTATCTCCGTCGCTATCAAAAGAGGCTTGCTCGTCATAATTTACTCCCGGACACTCATCGTGAGGATAATAAAGAGGAACCGGAATGTCCGCTGGTGTCCCTTCTATCGAATTTGTCCCCATCTGTGGCGGTGGAATACACCAGACATCCAAATCCGCGTCCCCGTCTTCCGCGCACCCGTCACCCACATACTGATACGGAGGAGGATCAACAGGAAGGACACGCGTACCCGGATCTTCAAGCCAGTCTTCTATCGGAGGCCGAAACGCGTCTAAATTTTTCCACCAGGTATATAAATATCCTTCTCTGGGTTCTTGTGTAAAACTTCCGTCGCAATGTGAATCAGGCCAAAGCTGGTCAGCCGGCCAATCTTCAGGATTGTCAGGATCACACATCGGTTCAATCCAGTCTGCTGCCTCCGGATACCATGCCTCGAAATGATCCGCTAAAATCGAAACATCCTGGTCTAACAAAGTTTCTGCCCAGACAACAAACCCTGTAATACCATAAACAAAGCCATCTAAATTATCATCCTGCCATGCAGTCCCTGGCAATCCCGGCGCCTGGTTGCAAGCACAATCAACAGCAAACTCTGTTGTCTCTCCGGCCGGGTCAGTACTTGTTATGGTACACGCATCAACTCCCCCATGCTTCGTACATCCTGAGTCATAAGGATACTCTGGAGGGTTCGTTGTCGTACAAAACAAATCCGCACCTTCTTTCCATCCGCCTGTTGTTTCCGCGCAAGCCGCATCCGCGGCAAACAACCCTGTTGCTGAAGGAACATTGTCAGGAATCAAAGGCTGAGTCCCCGGACCCGCGTTCTGATTATCAACACAGAAACCCCCGCTAAAAGGAGGAAGCGGAACTGTAGGCAAATCTAACTGTAATAATCTATAAGAAAGCCCTGCGCATGCCCCGCCAACAGGACTGGCAGGATCGTCGTCACACATATGACACAGATCATCTGTTTGCGCTACCCCGGCATAATTTACAGGAGTAAACGCCGGATCTGTTAAACCAACACCCCAAAACTTCATTCTGTGTAAAAACGGAAAAATCCCTGTCCGGGAATCAATTCCTGCTCCCACCGGAGGAGGCCCCTGAAAAACCCCTGTTGAATCGTCAACAAAAAATCCCTGATCCGCGTCATCCAGAAGCTGAAAACTTACCATTGTCGGCGCTGCTGGATTATCAACAACATCAGGAATCGCTGCCTGCACATTATAACGATGGTGTTCATCGTCCCGTCCAATACGTTCTCTTAAAGAAAGCACCCCTGCGTTAATATGGTTCTCAAAAATTGGGTCATAAATATGACTATATTCACTTCCTGCCACCCGATAAAAAGATCTCTGTCTACACGAAGCAGGATTTCCTCCCACAATGCCTTCCTCTGCACAGAACCCGTTCTCGCAACACAGAGGAGCATCTGAGCCCATACAGCACGGATCACATATCGCGGGAAAACTCGCTGCCTCCACCGGATCCAGAGGATCATTAGGACAACAATAATGCGTTCCCGGAGGAAATTCTCCCGGGCCTGTCCCGCAATGAACCGGATCATACAACCCAAAATCGCCGGGAGCAGTAGGATACAAAAAGGCTTCTAATGCGTCAATAAAATCTTCAATAAGATCATCTCCTCCGGGCGGAGGGACAACTTCTCTTAACCGTTCTGTATAATAAAAAGAAAATCGTGAAATATAATCATATGCACTGTTCGGGTCTTCAGCCGCTTGAATATCACCGTATCGTCCGTCTCTATCAAAATCCAACAAGTCCGGGATCATCACTTGATCCGTGACAACACTTGTAACACCGGTTTGTATCCCTTGCTCCAAAAACTGACTGCTTATAGGCATTGAACTGAGCATCTCATCCCAAAACATCATAGTTCCTGGCGCAGTCATGGATAATTGCATAGCTAAGCTTACTATCATACCTACAGCTGAAACAGCCATTACAACAGAGGCGCCGTATATAACACTCACAGCAAATTTGCTCCACCCCGCTGCTGCAGCAGCAGCCCCCGCACCCCAAGTAATCCACGTAACAATAATAATAATAATAACCGCAATAACCGTTGAAATCCAGGATTTGCTTTTTTGAATTTTTTGGCAAACCAGGGTCTGTCCGCCCATTTGCTCCTGAAAAACCTGCTCTCCATAACTAGCCATTAAAGACACCATTTTAGCTGCCCCTTTATTAGCAGCTATGGTGGTTAATATTTTAGCCTGGGATACCCGGCCTAAATTTAAGGTTACCGCATAAAAAATAAGGCCAATAGCTATAATCAAAATCAACACAACAGCAACCTGACCTTTTGACGAGCGCAAAGAAGGCAAAATATCCGTGGGTTTTATTTTTATGTTTGTTGATTGCTTTGCATGCAATATTTTATGAAAATATTTTCGAATTCTTTGAAGCAATGTTATTCCCTTCCTTAAAAAACTCTTCCTTGATTAGGGCATAGTATACTGGGGCCCGAAAATATTACTTGCAATCCCTATGTTCAAATCAACCTCCGTAAAAAACATCGGCCTGACCTGCCGTAAAACACAATCGCTCGCGGAACAGACTGCTTCTGTTAAAACAGCATCATGTTGTTGACGCCTCTCAACAAGATCTCTCCCTGTCCACGTAAAAATCTTGATCATCCCCACAATCAGCAACGTAACACATATCATAGAAAACGTAAATTCAATGGTAGACTGTCCCTGGCTTCTTTTGAATGCGAAATGTTTCATTCCAGCTAAAACCTCTGCTCAAATTATGAAAACCGCGGTAACAATTACGGGTTAAATCGCGTTACCCACCGACGGCCGCGTATATCGTGAATACGGCTGCGGATATAAATAATCTTTTCGTCCTGATCAAAACATGTCCTGGACGCGTTCACTCCTGAAAAACAGCTTCCGCATGCCTCAACAGGATTTGTTAATCCAGCCATACCCTCGATTGGCCAGACGGTCGGAGTCCCTCCCGAACAAAACCTGCCTGTATCATTGCTGATATAAAAAGGCCGGCTGATAATATCAACCGAGTCCTGCCTGTTTGTCTGGCGAACAAATTGTCCATCAACATCAAACAGCTGCCCTGATTGCATGCGATACCATGTCCCTGGGCCGCTTATTGACGAATCAGCCCGTGTATAGGTATACATCGCCACATCCTCTTTTATACCAACACTTCTGGGCATACATTTCCACTTGCAATCCCCATCATCCTCGATTCGCTCCTCCCCTACTGTACATTCAGA
This sequence comes from Candidatus Omnitrophota bacterium, assembly GCA_023143685.1. Taxonomy (GTDB): domain Bacteria; phylum Omnitrophota; class Gorgyraeia; order Zapsychrales; family JANLHA01; genus JAGLHE01. The sequence continues at coordinate 8,153 of JAGLHE010000111.1, read as the reverse complement.
ATCTTCCGGATCCGGACATGTTCCTGAAGATCCATACTCCATAACACGCCAATCCCCTGTATCGCTGTCGTCTATCGAAAAATCAATATCCCCTTCCTGAGAATCCATAACCAACGCTTGTCGAACAACACTAGAGGCGCCCTCAAAAACTAAATCATCAATTGCTTCTGATTTCCTGTCTCCATCAACATCAACTCCCCGGCTCGAAGAATCATCAACTTCCATCCCGTCAATCCCCGGATATGTTGCTCCATCCAGGATATGTGCTGCCCCTTTTCGGATGCCCGCAACCTGCATCCATTGCCATCCAAATTGCTGGCGAACCGAGTCTTCAGTTACATCTATGGTTCCGTCTAAATCCAGGTCAAAACGGGCCTCAATCGTAGCGTCCCAATCATCATTGCTTTCATAATTCCACACCATTTTATACATTATGGCGCACCCTCCGGCGGCAACACAGTCATTTTCCCAGCAAATTCCACTGGGAATGTCTGGCCAGGCCGCTGGATTCGGGCACTCCGGTATCCATTCCGGCTTTTCTCCCCCGGCTTCTGACAAGACCACGGTTCTAAACGCTGCTGCTGAAAAAGGAAACCTCTGTCCATTTACAAAAACGTCATAAATCGGCAAATTTTCTTCTTCCTCAAAATTAATTGGATAAAACAAATTACGGCTAAACGTCGCGCTTGAGCCTGCCATATAAGGAGAACGATCCCGTGTCCCCATTTTGCTTCCAAACCCGGCAGCCAGGCGATCTTCCAAAAGAAAAATCCCTGCCGTATTGCGTGCGGCCTGACTTCCATAGTGCCCTTCTGATGTACGATACGATTCTGACAAGGCAAGACGCAACGCGCGCAGCTGCGTGTCCATCGAATGGTTAGCGGTCAGGCCTGTTCGCATAATCAAACCGATAACAAACATCAAAATCGCCCCAAAAATCGCTAACTCAACAGCAGCCTGGGCGAGGTGATTTGACGCTCTTTTTGTTGCTTTTTTCCTGTTCATATCTTTAAAACGGCCCGACCCTTGTAGTTCCTGTCGTGCTTGCTTGCGAAACAGCATTATCTGAACGAATCGTCCAAATTCCGCTAACATCCTGAAAGGTTGTTAAGCGTGTTTCTGTGTTTGAAGACAATGTTTCGAGAATATCCATATTAGTCACACTCGGATCATATTGGTCACCTAACCCGTCAACTGCTGTTTTCCATCGCCCTTGCACCCCGCGCTTAAAATAAGCTCCAACAGAAATAAGTGCCCCCATAATAATGATTATGAGGACCGCTTGCTCCAGCGTTGTTTGTCCCTTTTGTTTTCGCATGCTTCTTCTCCTGTCACTATTCCACTAATTTCTTGTTGCCCCCGGAGAAAACCCTAAATTCGTGGTTGTTTCTTTTTCCATATAAACATCGTCTCGCGTAATATCATACACCACCGTTCCCATTGAATCGCTTCTTCGTTTAACCCGGTCAGCCTCTCTTTTCGCCACAGACTCAACAAGGTGTCCTCTTGTACCGCCCAGCTGCTCTGCCCCTTGCTGAGTTCCAAGCTGGTCAGCAACAAGCTTAACCATCGCCTGCGTGCCCCGGCGCAATAACGGTGTCATTGCAACTATCACCCCTGTTAAAACACCAATCAGGAGAGTATATTCCAAAAATGTTTGTGCTTGTCTTTTCTTTTTCATCTTCATCTTTCTTGTTACATTCTCCTGCTGCTTATCAATCTCCGGCTCTGGGAGACGCTTGAAAAGAATTAACACGCATCGAAGTTGTATAATCAAGATCTGATTGAAAAACCACGTCCGATAAACCTCCAAAATGCTCATCGGTTTTTATGTTATCAACAAACCTTCTGTTTTCAACATTCATGTAATACGGTTCGTATGAATACCTTGCCGCATCTCGTCCTAGAATATTTAAACTGGCGTTACTTAAAGTCGCGTTAACAGTTAAAGCCATATATCGCCGGGCATCTCTTATACGCCCCTGGACCAAACGACGGATATAAACAGACATAGATGCCACAGTAGCGGTCACTAAAAAAAAGGTCAACACGTACTGAACAGCAACCCCTTGCCCTTTATTATTTCTAAGTAATTTAAACATAGTGTATATAAAAATTCTTTTATTATTGTACCTCTTTTTATCTCTTCAAAAAACCGCTTTTCTAAAAATTTTACTTTTAAATTTTTCTTCTTTCTCTACAAACAAGACATGGCTTACCCGAAAGGATTGCTCCCCCCAAGTAAGCCACGTCTTAGTCATGCTCCGGGACGTATTATCCCCAGTACTCAAAAACAGCATTGTCAATCATTGAATTCATCGTTGTCTCTGTTACTTCATCGTCTAACAATGTTGTTGCTGAAACCCCATGCTGAAAGGTTTCTTCTGTATTACTTGATGTTGTTGTTGTCATTACTACATTTGTATTACCGACGGAGAACTGGTCTCCGACATCATCGGCTGCCTGCTTCAGTCGCCCCTGGACACCACGTTTGATGTAAACCTGGATGGACAAAAGAGCGCCGATCACGATAATAATCAACACCGCATACTCCAAGGTGCTTTGCGCTTTTTTCTTTCTTAAGAATTTAAACATTGATACATCCTCCTTATCAATTAAGTTTTTCAACTCACTAAAACAAGGCCATTAAATACCATTAATCAGCCCTAGGCTCGTATCATACGTTGATACCTGAGACCCATCAGCTGCACGGGTTTTGTCAGTTGTCCGATCTACGGAATATTCAGCATCTGATCCGTCAGCAAGCGTTGCGGCCATAACACGTTTTGTTGTCGCATCATCGGTGTAAACCTCGTAGCTTGTTTCCAGGTAATACGGTTCGTACTGGTTTGTTGCTCCTAACGCGCTTGTCTGACCGACTAAAAAAGACGACGCATCACGAACCCTTGCTTGAATCGTTCGTTGCGCATAGGTCTGCATCGCAATAACCGCTGCCACAACCAACGAAATTAACAGCGCGTATTCGGCTGTCTGCTGTGCTTTTTTGTTTTTCATTAACTTTCTAAACATTTATTATACCTCCATACACGTTTAGTTTAGGTGCTTTCTTAGCGAGAACCAGCAAGGCGCTCAGCCATGTTGGTCATCCCGTCTGTTCCTGTCTGCATTGTCTCATTGAATGCTGTGTTAAAGATACCTGTTTGCGGGTTCAAAAAGACAATAAGAATAGCAATAACACCGGTAACCAAGATAATGTACTCTAAGGTGCTTTGCCCTTTCTTCTTTCGATTTCTTAATTTTAGCATTATTTCTTCCTCCTTAAATACACTTTGAAATAACTTAGGATGTTTTAAAAACTTCCTTTTAATTCCGGAACCCTTCTTGAATCATCTGTTGAGCTGACTGTACCGACCTAAACACGTAAGAGCTCATTGCTAACATTGCTGAAGCAACTACAGCAACGACGATGGCATATTCGATTAAGTTTTGACCCTTGTTATTTACCATTCTATGCATCACCGTGCCTGCACCTCCCGTGGGACAGATGACCCGTGCCCTTCTCCTGCAGCTAAGGAGCAGATTCCAACTTCGGGCTCTATAACCAGCCTTTCCAGCCTGGCCTCCAGAGAATGCCTTTCTTTTTATAAAAGGTTGTTCTCAGGGAAAAATCCTGCTTAAACAGGATAAAAAACTTGGTTATTTTTTAAAGAACGTAAAAATAAATTCCTGCGGCTTTTTCCTTCTAAATATCAACACCCCCTTTCATGCTTTTTTGGGGGTGAATGAAAACTGTTAAATAATCATAGATAAACAGCACTGAAAGTATAGCATGTGGGAAACAGAAAAGTCAAGGTTTCGATGCATAAATATATGAATTATATAATATATTTAGATATTAAGCGCTTTCTTTTTGTGGGGAAAATCCGTTTTTAGCAGATCGAAAGGACCAATTGGCGGCCATGATAGTCACAAATTCCGCTTTCATTCACAATTGAGACAGTGGCTTGAATAATTTCATGCGGAACAGGGGTTCCCGGGGGGACAAACAACGAAACTTTTATTATTCGATCATTTGTCAAAAGATATCCTGGAAGAGCACAAAGACTTCTCATTGATGAAAAAACCTCATCTTGCCGGCCAGTTAAAGAAGGAAAAAAGGTTTTTTGACAATACCGGGTTAATTTTAGTGTAAATTTTTCCATCGCCAACCACATATCTGTCTGAGTAGGCCATGAATCTTTCAAAGACCCTTTAAAATCATCTTGTTGCACAGTGTCCCTTGGATTATGGCTCCCTGAACGCAAAAACTTTGCGCCAGGTCCTTTTTCCAGGTTTGGCCAGCGCAATAAATAGGAAAAAATGGTTTCTTGGGTACTTTTCTCATCTTTTTGTGCATTAGTCACAATAACGACCTGAGAAACACCATCTATGCGTCTTTGCAATGAAAAGGCCCGCAAAACAACATCATCCTCCCCTCCTGGATTTACGCTCCCTGGGTATATATTAGTTAGACGGGTGTATGTTTCCCTGCATAAATACTCTTGCCCCTGCCACTGCAAAACAAAAATTTGATCCGCTTGTTTCTCGCTTGCAGCCACAAGAGAAACAAACCCATCCTGCCAAGGCCAAACACCAGCTATCCATAAACGCTTTTTCTGTAAAATTGCGTCAAAGTCAACAACTTCCTTGTCTTCCTTATCATAGAGGACAACCTTGGAAATCCTCCTGCCGGGCAAATTATTGAACGCAGCCATCCATGATTGGACATTTTTTGAAAAACCAATGTTTTTGTCTGCACTTAAACTGCACATTATTGCAGACTGGACATTTAACAAAATCTGCTGCGTTACACAAATAATTACTTGATTCATCGAAGCAGAAATTTCAGATTGGACATTTTCGCTATTTAAAGAAAGCATTTGTGCATCAACACTGATCCTTTCTCCATTTTCTAAAAGAATCTCTATTCTCTTTAAATCAAAAAATATCTGATCCAGATACAGCTCAAAAACCAGGCCAAAAAACTCTCTCTGAGACATCATTCTTACCGCACTTTGAAAAGCTAACACCCCAATCCCTTGCTCTATCCTGCTCAAAGCCCCTAGGCCATATTTTACTTCTTCCGGGAGATTTTGGAGTTCTTTTACCTTAAAAAGGGCCATAAACGGTAATATTTCGGCAACCATATCAAAATCAAAGGATTGCTGTTGTCCCATTTGCTCTTTCAAAAAACTGCCTAAAACGGGCTTGGAAGAAAGTGCCCACTGCGCTGCTTTAAAGAAAACACATCCCATCCCTTCAAGAAAAACCCCTTCTTTTTGCTGATTTTTTGTTTCCACAGAAAAAGGAGAAACAATCTTCTTTGGCACTCCTTTTTTCTTTTTGGACATTTCTGTTGTTTTGTCAGTCTCTTCTTTTTCTCCAGGCAATATTTTTGAGATATCTTCTTTTTGAACTACAGGCTTTTTTTCTTTTTTTACCGGAAAAAAGTCCTCAAAAGGAGGACGCACTTTTTCTTTCTTTTTGAGGACTTGCACTTTTTTAACAGGACTCTCCTCTTGAGGCAATTTTTCACCAACAGAGGCGCTTTTAAAAAGATGTTGTTTCTTTTCTTCGGGGATACGAAATTTGCGCGGGGTCTTTTTTGTTTTCTTTCGCCCTGAGGACCTTCTCCCGACGGGGCTACTCAAGTCATTTTCTTTAAGAAAACTGTTAATGGAAGATTTCGAAAGCTTAATATCAAAAACTTCTTTAACCAGGCTCTCAATCTTGCGACAGCTAAGGCCCGGATATTGCTTTTTCTGAAACAGAATAAAATCCGCGATTTCTTGTGTTAACTTGTGGATAATACCCATAATATATAAAATCACCAAAATTGAGGTTTAAAATCAGACTGGACATTTCATTATATATGATCAAGGTAAAATAAAAAATGTTTTCTTTTGTTTTCTTTTTTTCTGGCGGGTTTTCCAGCCAGTTGTGCTTGATACTTGTAACAACTCGTAGTATAATCAGCCATGCTTAAATGTCCTTATTGCTATAACCCTCTCGAAAAAAAACCTCTCCGCTGCCCTCATTGCGAGCAATATATTCTCGATGAGCTTGCTGACTCGGACTTTCCAAGCCGAGATAAAAAGAAATGCATTTTTTGTGGAGAACAAATCCTTCAATCTGCCAAAGTTTGCCAACACTGTCACAAATGGCTGGATGAAGTCGATCGGGATATCGGCAACATCGATTCCGATGATATTTTCTTGTTATAATTTATTCCGGGAAAGGCCGGGCTTTGCAGCGTTTAAAGGAAAGAGTTAAGCCCTCAATTCTTCAAAAACAATACTATCCCCAAGTTGTGTCTTCGATAACTCGATAACACCCGACGAGGCTTCAATAGCATAATAGGCGCGAAAGAAATACGGGCTCATAAAAAACGGTTTAATATTTTTAACCAGTCCGACGACTTTTTTATTTTTGTCAGCAAAAATAACATCAATCGCGAACCGCATAAAAAACATATGAATCGACCTGCAATCTGTAATCACCAAGGCTTCTTCTTGTGGCAAATGTTTCCGGTTCAACAGTCCGACAAGACGAGAAACCGCCGTATCTGCCATTGCGCCCTTTTTTGCAATAATTGTATTTTGGGTTTTATTTAGAATTCTCACGCGGCTTTAGGATTGGGAGAAAACACTGCTTTTTCTAAAGGAATTCCCATAGCAATAAAGTCTTCATAACATCTGGGGATATATCCTGTGGCTTTATACTCCCCAAGGATAATTCCATCCTCGCTTCGTCCCTGCGCATCAAAAACAAAAACATCATGCATGTCTAATTGAAACTCTTCTCGAAGGCCTACAATTTCCGTAAGCCCGGTAATCTTTCGTGTCCCGTCAGAAAAACGCGCAACATGAACGATAATGTCAATGGCTGACGCAACCATTTCATTGATCGCCCGAACAGGAAGTTCTATCCCGCTCAACAAAATCATGGAACTCATACGCACAAGAACATCCCTGGTTGAATTTGCGTGCAAGGTGGTCATTGATCCATCATGCCCGGTATTCATTGCCTGAAGCATGTCCAAAACCTCAGGGCCACGACATTCCCCGATAATAATCCGATCCGGCCTCATACGCAAAGTATTGATAAATAAGTCCCGTATCGTAATCTGCCCCTTTCCTTCGACATTCGCCGGACGAGATTCGAGTCGGCCCCAGTGCCTTTGCTTTAACCTTAACTCTGCCGCGTCTTCGATCGTAATAATTCGTTCATTATCCGGAATAAATTGTGAAATAACATTGAGCAATGTTGTTTTCCCCGCCCCGGTTCCTCCGGAAACAATAATGTTCTTTCTCCCTAAAACACAGGCCTCCAAAAAGTCATGCATGGGAGAAGAAAAACTTTGAAACTTCAAAAGATCTTCCGCGGAAAGTCGTTCCGAACCAAATTTTCGAATCGTAATCATCGGCCCACCCAAAGAGAGGGGAGGAATAATCGCATTAAATCGGGAGCCGTCCGGAAGCCGTGCGTCGACCATCGGGACCGATTCGTCAATACGCCGGCCTAAAGGAGCAATAATGCGGTCAATAATCGATCTCATTTGCTGTTCAGAAACAAATTTTTTATTTGTGCAAAGAAGCTTGCCGTTTCTTTCAACATACACTTCATCCTGGCCATTCACCATAATATCCGTAATATCCTCATCAGCCAAAAACTCTTCCAATGCCCCAAGGCCAAGCGCTTCGTCGACAATTTCATGCACAAGCCGTGTTCTTTCCTCATGAGAAGAAATCATAGAGCCTTTTTCTTCCAACAAAAGGCTTCCAATAATTTTTTTTGCGGACTCCTTAAGCTCTGCCGCCTTTTTCGGATCACTAAGCGTTTCCGGTGTTAGATCTGCAACATGCAAACGGTCAACTAATTTTTCATGGATCCTTCTTTTTAATGCAATGACCTCGTCCTCTTCGGCCACGTACTCTCCGACGGGAACCCCTGTTTGCGCGACTCCGAACTTTTTCCAAAACTGTCCCGGCTTGTCAAGCGGTGTTGTTGATTTTTCGCGTTCACCACCTGTTGCTTGAATAAAAATATCTTCCTTTTTTAAATCATTAACCATCCGGTTAAACGCGTCTGCAATCGAACTTTTAGGGCTATCAATCACGCACGGGACCCCTCGATTAAGGGCCATTCCGACC
>JAGLHE010000110.1 GCA_023143685.1 Candidatus Omnitrophota bacterium | reverse complement strand
ATTAAGGGCCATACCTACCGCTCTGCCTTCCGACGGAATTCGAGCAAAAATTTCACAAGCCAGGGCAGACCGCACCTCTTGCCAGGCAACCCCGCCACGGCTTTCTGCCCGATTAAGAATCACCTTAACCATCTTAATCGGGAAGTGCAAACTCTGTAACATTTCCAAACACCATTTAATTTGATAGACCGCCAAAACATCCGGCGTAGCCACAAGAAGAATCAGGTTAGAATGGTCAAGGACCGTCAACATTGTTTCACTAAACGATTTTCCCGCGTCCACAACAATATAATCGTAAATCTGAGAGGCCTTTTTAAAAAAAGGCTTGATGTTTTCTGCTGTAATGTGTCCTACTTGTTTGGCTTGAATAACAGCCGGAAGAAAGTCTACTCCGCTTGAATGAGTAACAACAAATTTTTTAATAATTTCCGGGTTTTCTGTAGATTCAATTTCGGAAAGAAGGTTGACGAGGGCGTGACGAGGAGCTAAATTTAACATCCGAGAAAGATCGTGCCCGCCATAAAAATCCAGGTCCAACAACAAAATTCTTTTACCGGACAAGGCCAGGGACGCGCTTAAATTGACTGCGACAAAGGTTTTTCCAACGCCACCTTTGTTGCTAAAAATGGTAATTGTTTTCGCTCCGTCTTTTTTCTCCATACCGCTCCTCTTGATGCAAAAATGCCTCCTCGACAACACAAACTTTCCCCCGAAAAGACAAGTTAAACGCTTTTTGACATAGTAGCGTATTCTCTTAATAAAAGCAATATTTCTTTTACAGATTTAATAGGAATTATCAGGTCGGGGGAGTTGTATTGTTGACAATCTTTTTACAAATTTCTTACAAGGACTGCCCTAAAACAGCTTCTTGACTATAAACAATCGGTAAGGTCACAACAATTTCTTCTAAATCAATATCAACAGAAAATGTATCAAAGGGAGATAAAATATGCGCTGTATTAACAGCATCTTTATCAAAAACTTCATGGCCGGAAGATTCTTTAACAGCCGCGTCTAAAACCGTCCCGTCACTTAAAATAACCAGGGACAACATCACCGTTCCTTCCCACCCTTCTTCTTTGGCTTCGAAAGGAAAAGAAATAGATTCGGAAATTCTTTCTTGAACCTCTTTAACATAGTTCGAGGTCGGGCTTCCTTGCTCTTCTCTTCCGGGGGCAACCTCCAGCTCTGGCTCCGCGGCTTCTGCCGTTCCTAACCAAAAAGCGTCTTCGACCGGGGGTTCTTCTTGTAAAAGAACTTCTTCTTCCGGCAGCGGCGTCTCCGTCTTTTCTTCAACAATCTCTTCTATCGTTTCTTCAAGGTTTTCTTTAACAGCTTCTTCGTGAACCTCGTCAGGTATCTTTTCTTGTTCTGTATCCTGGATTAACAACTCCTCAATTTCCCAAAGTTCGCCTTCCAGTTCTTCTGAAGAAAAAACCTGTTCTTCCAGCGCTGCTTCCTCCGCCTTCTCTTTTAAGGCATTTATTTCTTTCTCGTCTCTCTGTTTAATGATTCTTGGCGTTAAAGAAATAACAACTTCCACCTCAGAATCCGGGACAGTTTTTGAACGGAACAACATTCCAACAACAGGAATCTTGCTTAAAAATGGAACACGCTGAACAGTTTCTCCTGTGTTTTGTTTAATAAGCCCTGCCAATACAACCGTCTGTTCCGGATTAAGGAAAAGTTTCGTTGTTGCTGTCCGCGTTGTAAAAGCAACGTTGTCCCCAACCGCGTTGCTTATATCGACATCCCGGATAGACACATTAAGATCCACATCTATCTTTTCATTTTTAATCGTAGGAGTAACGCTTACATCAATCCCGTAAGAAGAATATGTCACATTTTGTGTAATAGAGCTGCCTTCTGTCGATGTTGTAACCTGCGTAATCGGGATCTCGCCTCCGACCAAAAAAGTTGCGGCCTCTCCATCCTTAACGATAATTGATGGCTTGGAAAGGACCCTCCCTTTTCCTTCGGTAATCAAAGCGTTAACGGTTGCTGTAATTTCATTGGCCCTGTTAAACTTCCCCAGCTTAAACCAATCGTCGCTCCCATTTAGGGTAGGCAATGTTTCAGGGTAGGCCAAAGCCAACCCTGTTATCTCTCCGGTTCCCCACGCAAAACCTAATACCTTGGATAACGTCGTTGACAATTCTGTGATTTGGACATCAATCTGCACAAGGGCTTCTTCTGTTGCTGTCAAGTCATAAACAATGTCTTTAAAATTATCTATAATTTGTTCGAACTTTTCCTCTTGATGTTTTGTAATTGTTCCTGACGCGATAAGCTTTTCTTCATAATAATTTTCTTTCAACATGACATTCTTAATATTTGCCGCATCTAATAATGTCTGTACACGATTTTTAATCAAACTTAAATCTTTTGTAATAACCTGAATCGTGACCTTCCTTTTTCCATACTCATCCCAAATAAAAAGAGGTGTTTTTCCTGTTTTGCGCCCGATAAAAAGAATTTCCTCTTCATCCGCCTGGACAATATCCACGATCCCCGGAGTACTCAACGCGATCCGCGTTAACGAATACACTTTTAAAGTAATCAAATCGCCGACATACAAAAAGGCCTCATCCTTTTCGAGCGTATCAACAATGTCTGTTTCTTCCGCTTGAAGAGTTTGCGCCGGACAAAACAAAAACATGGCTACAAGGCTCATGACACATCCACAAAAAACAGGGTTTAAAAATTTTTTAACAAATCGCATATGTTCTCCTTGCTCGCAAAAATTAAATATTCTTGAGTTTATAATTCTCTCCCTCCATCAAATATCTGAATCAGTGGCTTAACTTCGTTTGTTTGTCCCGATGGCATAAAAATAGGTTCCAGCATCGCCCTTTCTCGGGGAACGGTTAGCTCTGTTCCTTGTTTTTCAAAAAGATAATCCGCCAACGTTTCCCATGTCGCTGCTTGAATAATTTCTGTTTCTGTTTCTGAGGGTGCTCGCAACACTAACTGCATTTTTCCATTCTTTTCGACAAAGGCCATTAAGCTGGCTTCTTCGGGGGTTAAAGCAAACGTCAAATTTAACGCGCGGGCTTTTTGCTGCTGCTCATACCCTCCGGGGGACTGCAAATTTGTCCCGACGGCTAAAATTTGAATATTCTGAAAAATCATAGAAGAAACCCTGTTCTTCGTTCTGTCTTTTTCTTGAGGAATGTCCATATGCGCAATCACGTCTATATAATCTCCGGGGTTGACTAACCCTCCGACAGCTGACAAAGAATCAATCATCACGGTATAAGCTCGTTTTCCGGCTGGCGTTCTTAACGCCAAAGATGACACCGGCCTTGGCGGAGCCGCCTTTTTGCTGCCATGAACACCTCTTTCTACAACCGTTGCCTGACGATTTGCCAATTTTTTCATTTCTTGCTGCATGGCCTGCAGTTCCCTCATCAACGGTTTCATTTTTTTGTTTTCAAATTCTTTAGAAATTTTTGAAGTTTCTTTTTGAATGCTTGTTTCGATATGATTGCCTGTTAAAATCGCCGCCACCAAACCCAGCCCTACCGCTAACAAAATAATCGCAATCTGTTTTTTATTTTCTATGTTCATAGTCGCTTACTCCTCCAAAAGTTTTTCATTTATCCGAATCACCGCCGCCGCCCGAAGTTCTTGCAAGCGGGCTAAAATCGTCTGTTGCTGATTAATCATCATCAGGCCATTCTTGATTTCTTCCTTAATTTCTTCAAATGCTTTTTGTTCTCCGCCTTTTTTCTCTTCCAATTTAACTATATAAAATCCATCCGGCCCCTTAAAAACACCGCTTACCGCGCCGACTTCCAAAGACATCACCACATTTGCCATTTCAGAAAAAGCAAACGTCGACAAAAACCCTAAATCCCCTTTTTGCCAGGCTGATTTACTTTTTGACTTTTCTTTTACTTTCGCAATAAAATCCGCGCCTTGATAAAGCTCGGCGACTACCGCCTTTGCCTCATCTTCTGTTGCGACCATGATTTCACGTACACGCCATTCTGTAGGCATTGTAAACGCTTCAACATTCTGGCTATAATAATTTTCAGCCTCTTGATCTGTCACCTCGACATCCTGAATAATTGTAGCTGCCATTTCTCTAACAAAAAGTGTGTTGCGAAACTCTTCAACAGCTAATTTAATATTTTTTTCTTGTGCGAGTCCGATTTTTTCAGCCTCCTGAACAAGAAGCTGCTGATTAATGAGCTCTTCAAGAATCAATTTGTTTTGCTCAACATCGTTAATATCATATTCGGGCGCAACTTCCTTAAGCGCATTAAGCCTTTCCTTAAAATCTTCTATTGTAATTGTCCAAGACCCCACCTTTGCCAAAACATTTTTTGCAATAGGGGCATTTTTCTTTGCTTTTATTGGAGTTGTCGCCGGAGGGATTGTTGACAACGGTTTTTGCCGCGGAGCAACCGAAGCTTCTTTTTCCCCAGGTGCTTGCCAGGAATCTTTAAAATCATTAAAAAAAGCTGATAGTTTTTCACATCCCTGAAGAGTTAGAAGAGAACAAAGCACCACACCTATGACGAGACTTCTTTTTACTGAAGACACTGAAACCCTCCTTTTAGAATATATGTATAGGAACATCTTAAAGTATACCTGCTGAATTTTTAAAAAACAAGGTTAAAACAAGTTTTTTTCACTTTTTTATCTTTCTTTCCCTCTATATTTTTCCGCCTTATATGCGCCAGTTAAAAGGCCCATGCAAAAAAACACATGGGCCTTAAGAATTTCTTAAATATTAAATTTTTATAACAGCTCTTTAACCGCTTCTTTTTCCGCAATAAGCTCTTTAGCTGTTATTTCTATTTTTTCTTTAGCGAAATCATTATGCTCAATACCTTGAACAATTTCCCATTGTTTTCCATCGCTGCGCACTGGATAGCTAAACATCAGCCCCTTTTCAACGCCATAGCTTCCATCTGAACAGACCGCGACAGAAAACCAGGCTCCTTCCCGCGTTGGCGTAATCAAGGCTTTTACGGTTTCCAGGGCAGCATTAGCCGCCGACGCGGCCGAGGACAAACCGCGTGCTTTAATAATCGCCGCACCACGTTTTTGGACCGTTTCAATAAAGTCTCCTTGGAGCCATGCTTCATCATTAATCACCTGATCAGCGGCTTTTCCTTCAATTTTCGCATTGTAAAAATCAGGATATTGTGTGGCTGAATGATTCCCCCAAATCGCGGCATTTGAAACATCTCGTACACCAACCCCTGCTTTCAAAGCCAGCTGTGCTTCTGCCCTACGCTGATCCAGCATAGTCATCGCAAAAAAGTTTTTTTCCGGAATATTTTTAGCAACAGACTTCGCAATAAACGCATTGGTGTTACACGGATTACCCACTACCAAAATTTTACAATCCGGCTTCGCGTTTTCATCTAACGCCTTTCCCTGCTCGATAAAAATGCCTCCATTGATCTTTAAAAGGCCTGCTCGCTCCATGCCCGCTTTGCGCGGAACACTTCCAACAAGAAACGCCCAGTCAGCATCCTTAAACGCTTCACCCGGAGCTGAAGAGGCCTTGATATCCACAAGAAGAGGAAACGCGCAGTCATGCAACTCCATGACAACCCCTTCCAGTGCCGGTAAGGCAGAATCCAGCTCCAAAAGGCTTAACTCAATCTCGGTTTCCGGGCCAAAAACCTCTCCCGAGGCCAAACGGAACAATAAAGCATATCCGATTTGTCCTGCGGCGCCTGTAACAGCGACTTTAATTTTTTTGCTCATCGAAAAACTCCTTTTTATGGCAAAATTTTTCTTGCTATCTTAATCTCTTCCTTTTTTATCTCGGCATAAATAATTTGTTCTTTCTTTTCTGAAGCGCGGGCCAATACCTTGCCCCACGGACTTACAATCATGCTGTTGCCGTAAGAAACAACTCCGCTTCCATCTTTTCCGACCTGGTTTGGAGCAACAACATAACACTTGTTTTCAATAGCACGCGCGCGCAAAAGGACTTCCCAGTGTGCTTGTCCTGTTTTGTGTGTAAACGAGGACGGCACGGTTAGAACCTGACATCCCTTTTTCGCATAATCCTGATACATCTGTGGAAACCGCAAATCATAACAGACAGATAATCCGACCTTCCACCCTCGGACCATCGCCACAGAGGATGTTTTTCCGGCGAGAAAAATATCCGACTCCTGGATCTTTGTCTTTCCTATTTTCGCATGGAACAAATTTCTTTTACGATATTTAGCAACAACCTTTCCCTGGCTGTTAATTAACACCGAGGTATTGTACACTCTATTCTTTTGTTTGCTCTTCTCATATATCGATCCTAACAAAACCGCAATCTTTTTTTCTTTTGCTATCTTAGAAAAAAACGTTACCGTGTCTCCCGACAATGTTTCCGCGATATCCCCAAAAAAAGCCTTTGTGTTCGTCGGGCCTCGATAACAAAAAGCCTCTGGCAAACAAATAAATCCAGCTTGCTTCACAGCGGCTTTTTCAACAAAAAAAACAGCTTTGGCAATATTTTTTTCTTTATCCGGGCCTGCGTTAAGTTGAATAACAGCTGTTTTCATATTACACTATTCACGTTTCCGTTTTCCACAACTGGTAAAAACCTGTTTAAAAACTTCATCTCTTCTCTCATCGACCTTTGACCTTTCATCGACAGGAACCTTAATAGATGGCGCAAAAATTTTATTAAAATAATTTTATTCATCAGGAACTGTGTCCGGAAACGATTGGCTTTTCAAAAACTCAACAACAGCTTCAACGCTTTGCTGAGCTTTGCGCTCTACAGATTCTTTTGTATTAAACGCGTTATGTGGGGTAAATATGACATTTTCGTTTGTTTTCAGGCTCGCAATTATGGCAAAATTCTCATCTTCCAGCTTTGTGCCGCTTCTTAAGGCAGTTCCTAACACCCCCTCGTTTTGATATACATCCAGCCCGATTCCATTTAAATGCTCTTCATCTAACAATTTTTTCAATCCCGCCACTGGTGTTATTTCTCCTCGAGAAACATTAACTACAATTCCGCCCTGAGGCATATTTTTCAAACAAGAATAATCTAGCATATTTTCTGTTTCATGCGTTAAAGGAACAGCGCTAACAACACATTGTGCCCAGGCAATACCTTCTTCCAAAGAAATATACTCGACATTGTTTTCTCTTTGTTCAATATCAACGCCTTTCACATTCATCCCAAGGCCTTTTGCCATGCGCGCGATCTCACGGCCAATGCGTCCAACACCTACAATAAGAACATTTTTTCCATAACATTCTGTGCCTGTGATGTCGTCTCTGGAAAAGGATTCAAATTGTTTTTGCTGTGTGGTAAGTTTGCGCCAAAGTGCCAACATGATTAAAATTGCCTGCTCTGCTACTGCCCGCGAGCAATAGCTTGGCAAATATCCATACTCAACATTTTTGCCTGCTTCTTGTCGATACTTCAAAAGGTGCTCATATCCAGTGCTCCGGGTTAAAACACCTTTCAATGACGCTGCCCATTGGGAAGGAATAATCGATTGGGTACGAACACTAATCAACGAAGCTCCCGGTGCCTCAGCGCCCTCTTCTTGAATAGTTTTAGATGTAATTTGTGCATTAATAGTTTTTGGCAAAAAATAATTAATAGCTTCTTTTTCTTCCTTAAAAACCTCATAAAAAAGCACATCTGCTTTTCGCATTTTTTGCCCTCAAGAATTTTTGTTGACGTTAAAAGAAATTATGGTATTATTTTACAATTACAAAGCCATTTCTGACCCCATCGTCTAGCTAGGTTAGGACACAAGCTTTTCAAGCTTGCAGCGCGGGTTCAAATCCCGCTGGGGTCGTTTATAACAAAAAGGGCTGTCGTACCGGCAGCCCTTTTTATATTCCTATCCCCCTACACTCTAAACTCTCGCATGCTACTCATCCCTGGCAACTACGTTTGCCACTGAGCTGACAATATCTCCACTTGATAAAGAAACCAGGCGTACCCCTTGTGTGCTGCGTGATGACTGACGTACATCTTTGGTGGAACACCGCACAACCATCCCTTTTTTGGTAATCGACATGATTTCATCTTCCGTCATTACCGCCAAAACCCCAACAACCGGCCCGTTTTTGTCCGTCACTTTCAGGTTAATAATCCCTTTTCCTCCCCGAGATTGTGTTCGGTAATCATCAAACAATGACCGTTTGGCAAACCCATGAGAAGAAACCGTCAAAAGTGTGCTTCCTGTCTTTCCTATATCTGATGGAAAAACCTGCATACTGACAACAACATCGTTTTTCCCTAACTTAATTCCTCTAACTCCGCGTGTCGCCCGCCCCATTTCTCTCAGTTGCTTTTCGGAAAAACGTAACGACTTCCCTTCTTTTGTGGCGAGTAAGATCTCATTTTTTCCATTACTGATAGCGGTGCCGATCAGCTCGTCCCCTTTATCAATCGTAATCCCGACAATCCCGCCTTTGCGCGGATTGCTGAAAGCAGAAAGATTCGTTTTCTTAACATTCCCCTGCCGGGTTGCCATCACAACACTTTGTGTGTCTGAAAACTCTTTAATAGCGACAATCGCGCTGATATGTTCATCATTTTTTATGGATAAAAGATTAACGATCGCCTTTCCCTTGGAAATGCGGGAGGCAATCGGAATTTCATAGACCTTCAGCCAGCGCACAATTCCCTTGCTGGAAAAAATCAGCAAATAATCTTTCGACGAGGCCACAAAGAGATGTTTAACAAAATCCTCTTCTTTGGTGGCCATGGCTGTCACTCCTTTACCGCCGCGTTTCTGCTTACGGTAAGTTCCTGCCGGTAGACGCTTAATATAGCCGGTGTTGCTGATCGTAATCGCCATATCTTCTTCCGCGATCAAATCTTCCACCTCAATCTCTTCAGCCTTAGCCGCGATCTCAGTGCGTCGTTCATCTGCATATTTTTTCTTAATATTTATTAACTCTTCTTTAATGATATCGTTAATTATCTTTTCAGAAGCCAGGATCGCGCGATACCGTTCGATATCCTTTAATAAGGCTTTATATTCTTCATCGATCTTACCGCGCTCTAACGCGGTTAACCGCTGCAACTGCATCTCCAAAATCGCCTGTGCCTGAATCTCGGAAAGCTTAAATTTTTTCATCAAGTTTACTTTAGCCTCTAATGTACTTTTCGAGCGACGAATGGTTTTAATCACTTCATCAATATGGTCTAACGCGATCTTTAACCCTTCCAGGATATGTGCCCGTTTGAGTGAGCGCTCTAAATCAAACTGTGTACGCCGACGAATCACGATACGTCGATGCTCAAGAAAATATTGAATAATCTGTTTTAAGCTCAGGACATGTGGGCTGTTATTAACAAGTGCCAGGTTAATAATCCCAAACGTTGTTTCCATTTGAGTGTGTTTATATAAATAATTTAAAACAATCTGCGGCTGAATATCGCGCCTAAGCTCAATAACAATCCGCATCCCGTCTTTGTCTGACTCGTCGCGAATATCCGTAATTCCTTCAATACTTTTATTCTGTGCTAAATTCGCAATGGCTGTAATCATGTTTGTTTTGTTGACTTGATACGGGATCTCTGTAATCACAATCGTATCTTTGCTGCTTTTTTGTCGTTCAATCACCGCGCGCGCGCGAAGTGTGAGTTTGCCGCGGCCTGTCGCGTACGCGTTTTTAATCCCTTCGCGTCCACAAATGATCCCGCCCGTCGGAAAATCCGGGCCTTTAATCAACTTATTAAGATCCTTGGTTGTCGCTTCGGGATTGTCAACTAAACACACAATTCCATCAACCACTTCTCCTAAATTATGCGGCGGCATATTGGTAGCCATCCCAACCGCGATCCCGCTTGAACCGTTGATCAATAAATTAGGAATAGCCGCCGGCAAAACCCGGGGCTCTTTTAGAGTCGCGTCAAAATTAGGTGAAAAATCTACGGTCTCTTTATCAATATCTAAAAGCATCTGTTCGGAAATCGCGGCTAACCGGGCTTCGGTATACCGCATCGCGGCTGCCGCATCCCCGTCGATAGACCCGAAGTTCCCTTGCCCGTCCACCAGTGGATTGCGTAAAGAAAAGTCCTGCACCATGCGCACCATTGTGTCATACACCGCAGAGTCTCCGTGCGGATGATACTTACCCAAAACCTCCCCGACAATACGAGCACTCTTTTTATACGACTTACTGTGTTCGAGATGCAGCTCTTTCATCGCATAAAGGATGCGGCGATGCACCGGCTTAAGCCCGTCACGCACATCAGGAAGCGCGCGTCCGACAATAACGCTCATTGAATACGCGAGATAAGATTTTTTCATCTCATCTTCGATATAAACCGGTATAATTTTTTCTTTTATGGATAAACTGTTCATGTGTTTCCTTTCTTGAAACGCGCGGCTATATGTCTAAATCCTTCACCTCGTGGGCATTATCTTCAATAAATTTTCGGCGGGGCGCGACCTCATCACCCATTAACATCGTAAATGTTGCATCAACTTCAACGGCATCTTCCAGGGTCACCTTTAAAATCGTACGGCGGTCCGGATCCATTGTCGTTTCCCAAAGTTGCTGGGGATTCATTTCCCCAAGGCCTTTATACCTTTGAATATACATTCCCTTTTGAGCTTGTTGACGCACATATTCCAAAACCTCTTGCAGCGATAAAAATTCATGCACATCTTTTTCATTTTGCACCATAAATAAAGGTTTTAATGTTTCTGTTTTTTTGGTTGTTGTTTTTGCAGCCTTTTGCTTTCCAACTACAGGTTCTTTTTTTTGGTCTACCTTTAAATATTCTTCCAGGCTTAGCCCCAGTTTTTCAAATTTCTTCTGTATCGCTAAAACATCTTCTGCTTCAAAAATCTCTATATATTGCGCCTCTTCATCGTCCTTTGTTAGTTCTGCCAACTCTTTATCATCATAAACAAAATGGGTCTCATGCTCCCTTTTCACCATATAAGTGGGCATTTTCTTGGTCTTCTTGTTGTATTTTGCGATATATTCTGCAAACACCACTCCCCTTCTCCGAAATACGTTATTGACATGATCCAGTTCTGTAAGTGATCCTAAAACATCCTTAAACTGTGCATTAGTAAGTGTTTGTTTTCCCTTAATCCGGGTGAACTTAAGGCCTTCAATCCCTAAGTCCAAAATTAACTCTGTCATTTCTTCTTCGGTCTCAATATACTCTTCCCTTTTTCCGCGCTTAACTTTATAAAGCGGTGGCTGAGCAATATACACATACCCGTTTTCAATCAATGGCCGCATCTGACGATACAATAAAGTTAAAAGCAGAGTACGAATATGCGAACCGTCAACGTCCGCGTCGCACATAATAATGATCTTATGATAACGGAGCTTTTCGGTATTAAAATCATCTCCGACCCCGGCTCCTAACGCTGTAATAATTGTGCGGATTTCTTCATTACCCAAAATTCTATCCAGTCGGGATTTTTCAACATTCAGGATCTTTCCTTTTAACGGCAAGATCGCTTGAAATGTCCGGTCACGGCCTTGTTTCGCTGACCCACCGGCTGAGTCCCCCTCAACCAAATACAATTCACATAACGCAGCGTCTTTTTGCGAACAGTCTGCCAGTTTTCCGGGTAATCCGACGCCATCTAAAGCACCTTTTCGCCGCGTTAACTCTCTTGCTTTCCGTGCCGCTTCCCGGGCGCGCGACGCAACAACCGCTTTATTAATAATTTTATTAGCTACTGCCGGTGTCTCTTCAAAAAAGCTTCCTAATGCCTCAAATGTCGCTGAGGCAACAATTCCTTCAACCTCTGAGTTTCCTAATTTTGTTTTGGTTTGGCCTTCAAACTGAGGGTTACCGATCTTAACGCTTACAACCGCTGTTAACCCTTCACGAGTATCATCTCCGACGATAGAAATATTATCCTTTAATAATTTTTTATTTCTAATATATTGATTAATCGCGCGCGTTAACGCGGAACGAAAACCGCTTAAGTGCGTTCCCCCTTCAATTGTATTAATATTATTAACAAACGTGAAAACATTTTCGGAAAAAGACTCATTATATTGAAGAGCAACCTCCAATTGCACATCATCTTTTTCTCGTTCAAAACAAACAATCTTTGGATGCAAAGATGTTTTATTTGTATTTAAATATTCAATAAACGATTTAATCCCGCCCTTAAAATGAAATTCAGCTTCTTTTTCTTTCTCGCCGCGCTTATCTGTTAATTTAACGAGAAGTCCTTTGTTTAAAAAGGCAAGTTCCCGTAAACGTTTCGCTAAAATATCATAAGAAAAAATACATATTTCCTGAAAAATGGTCTTGTCCGGTTTGAATGTAACTTTTGTTCCGGAAGATTTTGTTTTTCCGACAACAGTAAGCTTTGACGCTGTCTTTCCTTTTTCATAGCGTTGATGATAAATTTTACCTCCGCGCTTAATTTCAACTTCCAGCCACTCCGAAAGCGCGTTAACACAACTCACACCAACTCCATGAAGGCCACCGGACACTTTATATGTTCTTTTATCAAACTTTCCACCAGCGTGAAGCGTTGTCATAACAACTTCAACTGCCGGCTTCTTTTCTGTCGCGTGCATATCAACCGGAATCCCGCGGCCATTATCAACAACCGTTATGGTCTCGTTTTCATTTATAACAACTTCTATTTTATCACAATACCCTCCTAGCGCCTCGTCGATAGAGTTATCCACAACTTCATACACTAAATGATGAAGCCCCCGAGTAACAGTATCACCGATATACATCGCGGGACGCATCCGGACAGCAGCTGTTCCTTCAAGGATTTGGATATTTGTCGCGTCGTAAGTTCCTTTTTCCTGGGGTTTAATATCTTTTGCTTTTTTTCCGGCTGTTTCTTTTGTTTTTGTCATCAGATCTTTCCTATTCTAAAATAAACCTTTTCCACATTAATATTTTCTTCTTGAAGCCTTTTTAAAATTTTTTTCTTTTTCAAATTTATTTGATATAAAAATACCGGCGCGTCTACATGCACAGTTAAAATTTTATTTTGAAATCGAGTAATTTTTGTGTGTTTTCTTTCTAAATTATTAGTTACTCTTTCCCATGCATCTAAAATTTCTTGTTGTTTTTGTGGTGCTTGCGTTGATAACTTACCAACAACATTCTTAATAATATCTTTAATTTCATCCATTAATAAATTTTGTAAGTAGGTGATCCCTTATACGAGGCACAAAAAAACAAGA
>JAGLHE010000011.1 GCA_023143685.1 Candidatus Omnitrophota bacterium | reverse complement strand
CGCAAAAAACCATCTCTAAATAATAACGAATTGTCTTCTCTCTTTAACCTTGGGGCATCCAATAAAAATCCGCTTAGTTGACGCCCATGAAGCTGATCTCGGTTATATCCCAAAAACTGACAAGCCTCTTCATTCACTTTCATGATGGTCATACCCGCATCAACCATGAGAACCGGAGTTGCTACCCCCTCAATCATTTTTTCACTGTATTGCTGCGCCTTACTGGCGTGCTGCAATCGCTCTGCCAAAACATTAAACGAACTTGCAATCTGTCCAACCTCATTATCATCCCCTGTTTTCCATCGGTAAGAAAAATCGCCCATGCATATCCGTTGTGTTCCTGCGACAAGATCTTGTATCGGCATTATCGTATTATTAAACAACACAAACGGAATACCTGCTGTTAAAATAATCGCAACAATCATTAAGAAGGATATCACCTTTTTCGTATGCTCGACACGATTATTAATAAAAACTAACGCCTCAGACAAAAGAAAAACTTCTCGATCGTAAAAAGCCACAATAATCTCTCGCAAAGGCAGGCTGCTACCCTCAAACTCATGTCCGCTAAACTCACCGCCATGATCCAAAAAACCACGCATCATCTCTGTTGCGGTTAACCAATAATTCTCATAATTTTCAGCTATTTGATGTACCAACTCCCTGGCCTCGGGGTCACTCTGCCCCACTTCCAACTCTTGCGTTCTTTGAATAATCTGGCGCAATTCCTGCTCCCGGGCCTGCAACTCCTCGTGCAAATTAAGATCCCGCGTTGAAATCAGGTCAACAAGTACATGCTCGAGTCGAGACAAGCCGTCACTCATCAAAGTCGCTAACCGAACCCCGACAAAATATTCCTCTTCGACGTGCTTGGCATTCTGAGCAATAACCGCCAAAGAATAACCGATGTACCCCCAAGAACAAAAAAAGAAAACAAGAGCCATCCCAAGGCTAAACAAAAACTTTTCACGAATATTACAATTTCGTATTTTTTTAAACATAAGCAACTTTTTTCCTCTGAAAACAAAAACCCATTACATCCCTTTTAATTTAAATTACTTACAAAAGCATTGTATCCCCATTGCAAACTTCCTGGCAAGACATTATTTTCAAAATTCCCTTTATTTTCAAAATGCTATCTGATTTCTCTGATCCGCAAGGCCTGAATCTCTAAAGACCCTTTTTTATCAAGAACACTAACATCAACGCCCAAGACTTCGCCACTCTCAATATCTTTAAATTCAGCACGTGAAATATTCAATGTTCCCAGGCGCCGAACCTCCTGCTTCAACTCAACCAACTCCAACTTTCGCAACTTATTATTGTCTTCGTCAAACAGCATCAAACTTCCTGTAAACTTTGTCTGTTGCTTAAGATACGTCTTCATGAAGTCTTGCACATCATGGTCTGTATATTCTTTTTTCTCTCCGGCCTCTTCATGCTGTTTTGCCAACTCTTTAATCTGATCCATTTCCAAATTAACAACATCCAAAACACCGTCTTTTACTTCAACCGTTACAGCAACCGTAACGATCGCTCCACTATTAATATCCCGATAATCAATAGCCGCAATATAGCTGCCTTCTTCTTTTTGAATAACCTCCGGAAATTTGATCATTCTTAAATTACGGACAGCGTCTATCTTTTCATCATAAATATCCAGGGTCCCTGTATTCTTGGTTCGTTTTTTTAAACTGGCCTTGACAACTTCCTCAACCTGCACATCCGTCGAGAACACCTCCGGTTCCATCATGCTTCCCTGAGGCGAAGCTGTGACAAAAGAAGAATTTCCAATCACCAAAACACAAGCAACAACCATTACTACTACTTTCCCCATCTCTTTTTCCTTTCTTTTTGTTTTTCAGATTACGAAACCCGGCTCAAACACTTTGCCGATCGCAACCGCCGGCCTAAATGAAAGACCAAAAAATTATTTAATATATACTTCAACTCCTTTTTAACTGTCGAAGTAAATTTAAGTTTTAAACAATTTGGCCAATCACTTTTCTCAACATGTAAAATTGAAACAACTGTTCCTTTCGAAATAATGTGTGCCTGCTCTTTATTCACAGGGCATGACATACAAACCAACCCTCCATCCTTCAAACTAAACCATACCTTTGTTTCAATTCTTTTTCGACACTTCACACATGTGTCCAGATGAGGCCTAAAGCCGGAGAACAACAACGTTTTAATCTGGAAAATATGCACCAGCTGTGTGACATCTTTTGTGGTTTCCAGCGTTGACAAAAAATTTATCATTAACCGATAAACCTTCACGTTCTTTTCTTCGATTGGCATAATCGCATGAACGAGCTCCAGGATATAATGTGCTGCTATAGCTTTCTTTAAATCCTGCCGCACGGAAAAAAAGAATTGCGTCAAATCACATTGACTAATCAAATGCAAATCTGAATTGCGGTACTGGTAATAAACAATATCATTAACTGAGAACCGGTCCACACTACTGCCAAATTTCCGATGATCCTTACGGATCCCCTTTAAAATCCCGCTAACCTTTCCGTAATCCTTTGTAAAAAATGTCGCAATCCGGCTTGTTTCCCGATAATCAAAACTTTTTAAAACAATCGCTTCGGTGTGTATTATCATTGTTTAATATACGCCATTACTTCTTGTTCTTTTTTCCGCATCCTCTTAATATCAGATTGTCGATGATCATCATACCCTAAAAGATGCAATATGCCATGGACAACATAGAGAACTAATTCTTCTTGCGGTGATGTTTCAAACTTCCTGGCATTCTCAGATGCCTTCATCGCAGAAATGATAATTTCCCCCTCTATCTGACAAAATTTCTTACGTCCGCGCTGCCTGGAAATCTCTCCATCTGTCAAATCAAAAGCAAGGACATCAGTTGCATAATCATGTCCGAGAAATTTTTTATTAAGAATTCTAATGCCGCAATTTGTAACAAATACCAATGAAAGATGGGCTTTCTCAACACCTTCGTTTGTCAAAATTTTGCGAACACTCTTAGTTATCTGGGGGAGATTGACTGGTATCCGTTTCTGCTGATTTTGGATTTCGACTTTCAGTGTCATTTTTCTTTTCCGGATATTTCACTCGGGTATGATACATAGCCCCTAAAATACGGGTAAAGGTTGTTGCAATAATCTCAATTTCTTTTAATGTTAAATTACATTCATCCAATTGCCCATCAATAAATTTATTATTTATGATCTTACGAACCACAGCCTCAATTTTCTTTATATTCGGTTCATCAACTGAACGCGTAGCTGCTTCAACCGAATCTGCTAAAAGAACAATCGCTGTCTCACGAGTTTGCGGTTTTGGCCCTGGGTAACGATAGTTCTCTTCCTTAATCGTATCGTGATCTTCTGCCTCCTCTAATGCCTTTTGGTAAAAATAATGCATCAAGCTTGTCCCATGATGCTGCGAAATAAATTCTGCGATCCCTGGGTTCAATTTATTCTTTTGGGCAAGTTTCAAGCCTTCCTTAACATGATTTAGAATAACCAACCGGCTGATCGAAGGCTCGATATTATCATGTTTGTTCCCCCCCATTATCTGATTTTCTGTAAAATACTCAGGCTTTTCCATCTTGCCGATATCATGGTAATAGGCGCCCACACGCGTTAATAACGCATTCGCATCAATTACATCCGCAGCTGCCTCAGACATGTTACTAACAATCAAACTATGATGATACGTCCCCGGGGCTTCCAATATCATTTTCTTTAACAAAGGCTGATTGAAATCTGATACCTCGAGAAGACTAAAATTTGTGACCACACCAAACAAATACTCAAAAATCTTGAGTGTTGCCATAACAACACCCGCCGAGAGAAATCCATTAATAACAAGCGGCCGCATATAATCCAACGCGAACGTTTTCGAAACCAAAAAATGCGCGCTGGGATTCAAAAAGACAACCCCTGCGACATGCATAATGCCAATATAAAACCCTGCCCCGATCATGATTCCGCGCGTCCGCGCATCCCTCACGACATACGCAGCGGTTAAGTTCCCTAAAAAGAAAATCACCATCAAGTTCAAGTCCCCACCGACCATCAAGCTAACAATCGCACTGCCGACAAACGACATCATCAACGCAAGTTGCAAATCATTAAACAGCAGCATTGTTAACATTGCAATGCTGGCAACAGGAATATAATACGGAGAAATCGTTGTGTAGCTATAAAAAGCATGCGCTGTAAAAACAAGCAATGCTAAAAGCAAACCAAGGTGCAGAAACAAGCGATAATCCGCACCCTTTGTTAAAAACAAATGGATCCCCAAAAAAAGCAGCAAAAGAGGGGTCAACAAAGGAAACCCAACGACTTTACAAAATATTATCAACGAAAGGATCACGCCTCCAACGATGCCCGCCGGCACATACCCTATTTTGATTTTAAGTAAATTTTTCATCTTTATGTTACCTGTTACAACTACCCTTATTCAACACGACTGTATGCCTCGATGATCCGCTGGACCAATTCATGCCGCACTACATCTTCACCGGTAAGATTAACAAATTTAATCCCCTCTATTCCTTTAAGAATCTTTTGCGCCTCAACCAACCCGATAGCTTTGTCTTTTGGCAAGTCACTTTGTGTGATATCCCCTGTAATCACCGCCTTGGAATCAAAACCTAAGCGTGTTAAAAACATCTTCATCTGAAACGGTGTGCTATTCTGCGCCTCATCCAGAATAACAAAAGCATCATTCAAGGTCCGCCCCCTCATAAACGCTAGAGGAGCTACCTCAATGATGCCTTGCTCTGCATACTGCTCCACCTTATCCGGATCCATCATATCATAAAGGGCATCATACAATGGACGCAGATACGGCAAAACCTTCTCTACCATATCCCCTGGCAAAAAGCCAAGGCTTTCTCCTGCTTCAATCGCCGGCCGTGTAAGAATAATTCGACGGACAAGCCCCTTTTTTAAGGCATTGACCGCCATGGCCATGGCTAAATATGTTTTTCCTGTCCCTGCCGGGCCTACGCCAAAAACAATATCATGTTTTTTTATCGCTTCCACATACTCAATCTGCCCCTTTGTTTTTGGGGTAATAAGCCCACCCTTTGTGGAAACTTCAATCTTTTCTTTAATCAGACGCTTAAAATCAACGCCCTTATCAGGCTGCGTTAACTGGATTGCATACGTAATATCTCGAGGTTTAATCTCGCGGCCATCAGCAATAATGCTTAACAAATAATCAATCAGTTCACTAACACGTTTAACTTCCGGTTTTTTACCAATAACTTTTAGTCCGTTATCATCACGAACAACTTTAACCTTCAACTCTTGCGCAATAAGCTTAAGATTCTGGTCATACTTTCCGAACAAAACCTGCATATCACTGATATTATTAAGATATATTATTTTTTCCAAAATATTTAAGTTTGCTCCCCATTATTGTGCAACAGGAATCCTGATCGTAACGCCTGGTTTAATGGCATTTGGGTCTCCGATCACATCTTTATTGACTTCATAAATCTTTGGCCATTTGCTGTAAGAATCATAAAACTTTTTAGAAATTTTCTGCAACGTATCATCTTTTTGAATTTCATAATCAACAAACCCTGTTACCGTTGGCTCTGCAACCTGGTCTGGCGGCATTCCTTCATCAAAATCCGGGATTTCAATCGTCTGAGCCCATTCGGGCACATCTATCGTCCCTCGCTGCACAGCAGGTGCTGTAATTTCCGGACGCGAACGTTGCGGAACAACAACCTCAACATCTTCTACATCTTCAACGTCCTTAGTTACTTCCAAAACATAAATTCTTCTGGTTTTCTTAAATTGGCTACGATCTTCAGGAACAGGCGTTCCTGAAAAATACCCATAATTCCCCCCCTCCATAGACTGGTCTACTCTCTCCTCATCTGCCATATAGGATTGCACACGAACTCCAGCCTTTCCGGCGCACCCTGTCAACACACTTACCATTAAAAACGCCAGACCAAAACTCATCATCTTTTTAGGCATATCCGCCTCCTGTGTTAAAAATTATATTCGCATTTTGTATCACGTAAAAAACAAACCCGAAAATCTTTTCAAATCAACGCGATGCGCGATACTCTTCACGCTATCAATTGTCTTTCTTCTTAAACGTCATCAGTCCTAATTCAATCAACTGATCTTCATCAACACCAGATGGAGCATCTGTAACCAAACAATTCCCCTTTTGTGTTTTAGGAAACGCTATCGTATCCCGTATCGAATCAAGCCCGGTTAAAATACTGACCAAACGGTCAACGCCATAGGCAACCCCTGCGTGAGGTGGCGCTCCATACTCGAAAGACCTTAAAAGAAACCCGAACCGAGCTTCGGATTCTTCGGCGTCTAATCCAATAATATCAAAAACCTTCTTTTGAATGTCCCGACGATGAATACGAACAGACCCACTACCGATCTCATTTCCATTTAACACCAAATCATATGATAATGCGCGTATTTTTCCATATTCCCGGCTCTCTAAATGAACCAAATCTTCATCGCGCATCGAGGTGAACGGATGGTGCTCGCTTTCCCATCGTTTTTCCTCCTCATTATATTTGAACATTGGAAAATCCACAACCCAAATAAAAGCAAAATCCTCTCCCTCTTTTCGCGTATCCGGCTTGTCGCTATTATACTTTTCCATTGCCTCAGCATGTGAAATACGGGGGAAGGGTGTCGGCAAATCAATGCCTTTGACCTCTTTAAAAATTTTCTTAAACAAATTTTCTGTAAGACTAAAAACATCTTCTTCATCTACAAATGACATCTCCATATCTAACTGGGTAAACTCGGGCTGACGATCGGCGCGAAGATCCTCATCCCTAAAACATTTTACAATCTGATAATATTTATCCATCCCTGCAACCATCAACATCTGCTTAAACAGCTGCGGTGATTGCGGCAATGCATAAAAACTTCCCGGCGCTAAACGGGAAGGCACAATAAAATCCCTAGCCCCCTCCGGTGTAGATTTGGTTAAAACCGGGGTTTCAATTTCCAAAAACTGTTCGGCATTTAAAAATTCACGAATTGTCGCACACAACTTATGACGAAGCTTTAACGCCTCAAGCACTTTTTCCCGACGCAAATCCAAATAACGATAAGTCAAACGCAGCTCTTCAGAGACATCCACCATTTCATCAATTTCAAATACCGGAACTTTGCTTTCGTTTAAAATCTCCAGGCCCTCAGCACACAGTTCAACCTCTCCAGTTGCGATATCAGGATTAACGTTCTTCGGTGGCCGGACATTAACCTTCCCTGTCAACTTGATAACAAATTCCGGGCCCAATTTCTGCGCAACCTCATGCGCTTCCGGACAAACCGACGGCACAAAAACAACCTGGGTAATACCATATCGATCCCGAATATCAATAAAGATCAACTTCCCATGATCCCGTCGGCGATGCACCCATCCGCAAAGGGTCACTTCTTGATCTTTATGTTCTTTTCTTAATTCCCC
>JAGLHE010000109.1 GCA_023143685.1 Candidatus Omnitrophota bacterium | reverse complement strand
CCCAAAGATGAAATTCGGTTCACCTCTGTCTTGGCATTATCCCGCGCTAACGCCGTTTGTAAAACCTGCAATACCTTACGCTTATGTGCTTCGCGGTTCATGTCAATAAAATCAATTACGATAATTCCACCCAAATCTCTTAACCGCAACTGCCGCGCGATTTCAGGGGCAGCTTCCATATTTACCATAAAAGCTGCTTCCTCCGGACTGGCCTTAGCCCGAAACTTTCCGCTATTGACATCCACAACAATCAATCCTTCAGTGGGTTCGATGACAATGGAAGCCCCGGACTTTAAAGGAACTTTTGTCGCGTAAACTTTCTCCAGTTCCTTTGCAACCCCTTTAGCCTTAAAAATCGGAACCTGTCCTTTGTAATGATGAATTTTTTTGACCTGCTCTTTTCCGATCAAAGTTTGAACAAATTTGCGTATCTTCAGGTAATCATCATGCGAATCAATCACAACTTTATCAACCTTATCCGTCATATAATCCCGGACAACCTTCCAAACTAAATCATATTCTTTATAAATTAAAGCAGGCGCTTCTTTTTTCTCTGCCAAACTATTAATCTGTTGCCAGATCTTACACAAAAACTTTGCATCACTGGTTAACTCCCGCTTGCCTTGATCCATCGAAACGGTCCGGACAATAAAGCCTCCGGTTCTGGCAAAAGAAAAATCTTTAAGTACCTCCTTAAGCCGTTGCCTCTCTGCATAGTTATCAATCTTTTTTGAAATACCTCCATGATTATCGTATGGCATATAAACAATAAACCGGCCCGCTAAAGAAATATGCGTGGTAAGGCGTGCCCCTTTATTACTAAAAGGATCCTTAACAACCTGAACCAGAATTTCCTGTCCTTCTTTAAGCGGCATAATCTTTTGCTTTTGCGGCGCCTTTTTTTCCGGTTTGTTAAGGATCTTATTCAGCAGCTTCGTTGGCCCTGACATTTCCTCTTCGACTAAAGGATTAACCGCATCGGTTAAATACAAAAACCCGTTTTTCGCATGGCCGATATTCACAAAAGCCCCATTAATCGACGCCAAAATAGACTCCACCCGCCCTTTATAAATATTCCCCAAGCTTGACTGGTCATGTTCAACAGCAATATGGAAATCATCCAGCAGGCCGTCTTCAATGATAGCGACTCGTGTCTCACCCTTTGCAATATTAATAAGAATTTCTCTACCCACAACAACACCTTTCCTTAAAAAATTTATAAAACCTTATCTCTTGCTGAGACAAAGCAACCCATCGTCTCTCGACAATTATCCTCGATAGATATTAAACAGAAATCTTGACTGGCAAAAAGACCCCCTTGAAAAACCAAGGGTGTCTTTTTGAGGTTACGAGATCGTCTTTTTTAATTTAAAGACTCTCCGGGGTAACGATATGCGGGGTTATAAAGATTAAAAGATCTGTCTTACTGACCTCTTTCTCCGTCTTTCGAAACAACCTCCCTAAAAATGGTACGCTGCCCAAAAAAGGAATCTTGTGCTCCGTATCGATTACCTTGTCTTTGATTAGGCCCGCAATCACGAGTGTATCTCCGTCTCTGATCATAACTTTCGTTTTCGCTTCCTCATTGCTCAACTCCGGCGCTTCTGATCCACTCTCAGCATCTGACCTAAATCCAAGGATCTCTGTAACCTTCGGATTAACATCTAACGTAATCAACCCTGCATTATTAACATGCGGGGTAACTTTCAAAACAACACCTATTTTTTTGTACTCCCAATCCGATAACTGCCACGTCCCTGTCTCATCATTAAAAAACTTCAGAGGATAAGGATACTCACTCCCGACATCAATCGTTGCTTCTTGATTATCCAATGTCACAATCCGCGGATTAGAAACAATGTTTGTATCAACACGTGTTCTTAATAATTCAAAAACCGCGCTGACCTGACTAAAGTTTAACGTTCCATACGTAAAACCTGATGTTGTCGCCGGGATATCATCCGGCAGATACTTATTACTTGAGCTCGTCGTAAATGGCCATGTCATGGGACGCCCTGACCCTGAAGCAGAAACCATCGCCACCCAATCAACCCCTAAACTTTCATCATCACTGATTTTTGTCTCAATGATTTTTGCTTCAATCAAAACTTGTGGTGTCGGCAAATCCAGTTGAGCAATTACCCCTTCAATCAATTCAACATTACTCTCAATGTCCCGCACAATCAACGCATTCGTCCGGTCATCATAATTGATACTTCCCCGATCTGTTTTCATTTTTTCAATCGAAGCAATAACTACCGAAGCCGTCGCATAATTCAAAACAAATGTCTTTGTCACGAGCTGTTCTTGTTCCGCTAAAAGCTGCGCATCCTCCCGTCGTTTTTTAAGATTTTCAATCGTGGTCACTGAAATAATTTCACCCTTTTGTTGATACCCATACCCATATGTTTCTAAAATAACTTCTAACGCGCGTTTCCAGGGAACATCCTTAAGCTGAATTGTAACAAGGCCTGTCACTTCCGGCCCGGTCACAATGTTCACGCCGCTTTTTAGTGCCAAAATACGTAAAACATTTTGAATATCCGCGTCCCTGAAATCCAGGCTGACTTCCCCTTCTTGTTCACCAACAACTTTTTCATCAGAAATTTCTTCCACCGCCTGCCCGACACGCGGCTGTTCAATGAGAGGAGACTCAACCCCTGAGCGCTCCATGGCCTCCTGCGCACATACAGGCGAAGCAATCAGCATCGCCGACACAAATATCACACAAATCTTCTTCATCATATCATTCCTCCTTGTTTAATTTGAGAGTAAAAATCTCTTCCCCTTTTTGAAGGATAACTGCGTCCGTTGTGATTCTCTGAATTACAAATATTCCTACAGAATCTTTAATACCAACCACCGCGCCATTAATAATCGCAACATTATTTCCATCTTTCCCTGTCACAATACCCCCGAGAATAAGGTCGGTTACCGCAACATCTTTATCATAACTGATAATTGAACCATTGGCATTAACCAATCGCCAGAAGGGATCTCTTTTTCCATGATCTTCATAAACAAAGAGTTCTTCTTCGAAACGCAAAGGTTGACCTTGCTCCTGAGCCGACATGGCAGGCACACAACTCACAACAAAAACAAGAATAAAGATTAGCCGCTTCATTGTCCCTGATCCTCTTCTAAAATAATAGCATTGATTGTCAATTTCATCGCATGCCACGTTTGTTCATTCGCTTTAGCAACAATCGAAAACATTGGAATACGCAAAAAATCCCATTCACATTCAATCGCGTTTAAAAATCGCCCAAACTCGTGGTACCCACTGCTCACTTCGACTACAATCGGAAGCAATGAATAAACCCCATCCTCATTCTCGAGTATCTCCTCTTCATTGTATGTGTCCGGCATAATCTGTTCGATTCGCACATTATATTTATTCGCGATCCGGGAAATATTCTCCATGATCAGCGGGATTTCTTCTTTAGACTTAATATTACGCCGAATATCTTTAAACCGGAGATTCAGCTTCTCCATTTCAGCCTTATACTGAGGTTCACGCAAAATACTTATTTCCGCGGATTGCAAATCTTGCGTGACGGTTTCAATTTTTTCATTTAATGACTTTAATGTCCCCAGCTGAAACTGCATAACCCCAAAATAATCTACACAAAGCACGATCACCGCAACAATCCCTATTATCAAAAAAGGGCTCTTCTCGTTTAGGCCATCTACCACGTCGTGTATTTTTTCAGTCGCTTCACTCATTATCTTATCCAGTCATCCTTTAAAAATTGGCTTTTCTATACTATAAAATGCCTACGGATTCTTCTCTTCCTCAACAACTTCCTTTTTCAAATCCGCAATAATTGTAAAATCCGCTACTTGCGTTATATTGACCTTGCGGCTTTTAATCAATCCAAGCTCAACATCAGAAAAATGTTCTAAAACAATCTTGTTGCCCTTTAGCTGTGAAGCAAAATGGTGGACACTAATCATTTCTTCCTTATTCTTGGAAACCGCGCTGCCAAAAATCGTCATCCCCTCTTCATCCAAAACAATACGACTTAACCACACGCCTCGCGGCAAACCATCACTGATCTCATTTAATTTTTGCGCCCATAGAATCTTCACCCCCCCGGAAAGCTGTTCCATGGAATTCATCCGTTCTCGCATCTTTTTCAAATCCTGCAACGTCTCATCGGCTTTTGCCTTTTTCGGTTCAACCTCTTCCCACTTCTGGCTCTGATCTCTGTGCTGAACAAATTTCCTGGTAATAAAAACCTGCAACCCGATATGTGCCGACAACAAAACAAAAACACCCAAAACGATTAGCCACG
>JAGLHE010000108.1 GCA_023143685.1 Candidatus Omnitrophota bacterium | reverse complement strand
TCCAAAGGGTTCCAGTCTTTCACTGTTATTTCAAGATACTTGGCAAAAGAGTCAGTTATCCCCTCGAGCGTTGACGCCCCACCCGTCAAGTATAATTCCGCGATTGCAATATTCTTCTCAGTCACAAAATAATCCAAAGACAACCGCAACTCTGATATCAAATTCAAGACAACAGATTCACTGGCCTCAAGAACTTTTTCACGCCTTTCTCCAGCATTTTGCTTAAGGTTTTCGGCCTCATCAAACGGGATCCCCAAAGCGTTACTAATACTCTTTGTGAACTCTCGTCCGCCGACAAAAATATCACGCGAAAAAGCCGGAAGGCCATCCACAATAATCGTTAAGTTACTCACCTCTTCCCCAATATCTAAAACAGCCATCGCGTGTGTTTGTTTTTCAACCCCGTCTGCCCCGCCCTCGTCAGTCGAAACTCCCAAAACATTAAATACATTAGCAATGGCAAGCGCATTTAATGTAATAAAATCCGGCTGCAAACTCATCGACGATAAAAGATCAATCCTCTCATCCACGAGTTCTT
Source organism: Candidatus Omnitrophota bacterium (assembly GCA_023143685.1). Lineage (GTDB taxonomy): Bacteria > Omnitrophota > Gorgyraeia > Zapsychrales > JANLHA01 > JAGLHE01. The sequence goes on along the minus strand of JAGLHE010000108.1, from coordinate 5,450 downwards.
TCTTAGCTGCTGCCACTAAAACAGACATTTTATTATCACCGACATGTTTGTTAAGAATAAAACAATCAAGATAAATTTGATCAATAGGAAACGGCAAATACTTATCAGCTTCAAAAACAAATGACTTCTTTAATTCTTCCGGCGCCATCTTTAGCATCTCAATATAACGGATCAATGTCCCTTTGCCGGAAATCGCTGTACGCGGCGCGACATCAGGCTCAGACAGGATATCTAAAAGCTGTTTAACCGCCAGTTGGGCGTTTCCGCCGGCAAACTTCTCAATACCCCAGCTGACAAGTTCCAACCCTGACTCAGTCTTCTTGACTTCGATCATCTTGCAGGAATTCAATCCAATATCAATTCCTACCGAAATATAAGAAAAATCATTCAAGGTCTTCTGTCCTTTAAATAACGCACTCATAATTAAACTGTCTCTCCAAAAGGATTAAAACATCTCCTGGCGGGTTCTCCCCACCAAGAACCACATCACCCTGGATTCGCCCAGGATGGCTGCCATAACAAACTTAAAACTTTACTGTATCAAAATCACATCATGCAACGGTGCCTCTTGTATAACTTGAACTTCCTTCTTTCTAACCTTTTTATCACGCCTCATCACTACGTCCTTCACAGAGACGGCATCTTCAACAACATGCACATCAATAGGACGTCTTTTCTTTTCTATCGTATCCTTAAGCTGATCTTGTGGTTGTGCAACTTCGATTTGCATTTTAATTTCTTGCTCCAGCTCGTGGCTTATCTGATTGTTCAAATAAGCCACACAAGCAACCGTTAATCCTGCCGCTAAACTGCTGACAATCTTAACATTTCGAGTTATCCCGGGCACTTTCCCCCTCCATAAGTCTTTATTATATATTAATTTATTAATATTTATACAAAATAAATATTTTTCTTAAATTACAGCGCACCCTCCTGGAAAACAATTTTATCTGTAATATCATTCGTAAAAGCCACAAAAGTCTTCATACTAGGGAAGTATGGCGGTGATTTTCCCAATAAAGCCCTGCCATCATACACAAAATTTCGTCCAAATCCAGCCAACTGCTGGCCTGTCGCTCCGCTAAAAAGCCCAAACGCTCCATAAAACTGAGTAATAGCTCCTCCCAGCAATGTTGCAACCCCTCTTGAACCAACAAATTCATCATCATAATCATCTACCGCAAAAACACCATTACGTGCCATCAAAATTCCATGAATATTTATATCATCAGGAGCTGTTGTTTCGATACGCACGTCACCGCCCCACGCTACAACCCCTAACAAATTTGTCGTTCCATCTGCATTCGGCGGAACATACCCGGCATCTCCGGGATTCCCAACAGCTGCGGTATAATCAGAATACTGAATATCATCTGATATAACCACATCAAACTCACTCGAAATTGTTACCTCTGTATCTTTTTGAACTGTTCCACTTAAACTCATCACATCTCCATCCACATAAATAATCGTCCCTAAATCATCAACTCCACGAGGGATCCCACCCAGGGTCTCCGTCCCAACGCCCACGGTTTCTATGGTTGTCTGATCATTAACAAGATCCACAGTAACAATCTTTGTCGTTGCCCCTTCTGTGATCGTATACGTCGCGTTATCACTTCCATCTACCCCCATCGTAATTGAAGTGTCACCACGCACGAATATCCCGCCTGATAAACTTGATCCATCATTCGCCACAAAAATTCCATTTCCTACAGGATCATCATCGCCCTTTGCCTGATCATAAAGGTCTTGTTTCTGGACTGAAGAGGCAAGAACAATCTGATCAAATCCCCGGGTATAACTCTCGTTAAAAACAGGGACATCGCGAATTCCATTGAAATCCGCGCCTATCAAAACAGGGCTTCCATTATTATAAAATCGGGCATTACTGTTCTGCTGTGTAACCTCTCCTTCAAAAATCCCGCCAGGGTTAAACGCGAAACTATATCGTTCATTCGTATGGATCGGCCCCGCGAAATTTGTCTTGTCGGTAAACCAAACCGTCCCACCGCTGGGCAAACCATGGTGATCTGTAAAAAGAGCGAACTTCGCGAAATTATCCTTTTGAACACGAGCTGTAAAATCGCCTGTCAATTTTATTACACGTGTTGCTCCATCGACACTGCCAGACGCTTTAATTTCATAGTAAAAAGGAAAATCCCATGACTCCGAAGTGACCGCTACGGGAAGGGTTTTTTGAGACAGTGTAATATCGAATTGATAAATTCCTGCCCCAAGGTTTGTCAAAGACCCATTATAGACGGCATCTGTTCCGCTAAGCGTAAGCAAAGCTATATTCACGTCTTTAACATAATCAATCAAGAAAGAAATCCCATCCCCATTATTAGCTGCCTGACCTGCATGATTTCCAACAAGCTGCGGGTTTTTAGCATTAATGGTATTAAACATATACGTGTTGATCAACTCATCAACTTTATCCAAGCCGGCCTCGCTTGCAGCTTCGGCAAGATAAAAAGATTGGGCCCGGCCTTTCTCTCTTTCAACCAAAGCTTTTTCATTAACCGTGCGCAAAACAAAGATACCACCTAACGTCACCAGAACGACGACGACAAGAAGGGTAAAAATCAACGCCACCCCTTTTTCGTTATTTACCTGACACATTACCATCGCCCCCTTCCTCAATTATCTCATTAATTCCGCAAATAAACATTCATACTCGTCCGCGCCGTTAACACCCGGTTCATTGTTGTTGCTTGCTCTGTTGTAGCTTGAATCTGTATCCCGTTACCCGTTTCTGTTACCTGAAAATCAGTTATATTCTGCGCAAAAACATCCTGGCGTACTAGTGATGTACCCCCGTCCAGGACGCGACGTACAAGTTGATTGCTATTATCAACCAAATACTCAATAAATTTATAATCAACTGTACCGCAGTCATCATCCGCGTCCATACAGCTCGGCTGCGCGCACCCCCACGTCAACGGGGCTCCCCAATAAGCAACATCCCCGCTCGCATCAATCACACTTGCGGTGGTCGAGCAAACAACAGGGATAGAAAAACGAATGGCATCCGTACTTCCAACCCCTCCTCCCTCAATAACTTGTTGCTGAGCTGTTTGCGTCTGGCGCAACTCCGCGACAACCCTCTCGACTGTATGCCTTAAATTTTGGCGCAACTGGATGGTTACATCCGCTGTGTACCATGCCGCTCGTCCCGTTGACAAAATCAAAAAAAGGCCCCCTGCCACAACCGCGAGAATAACCACCGCGACCAAAACCTCCATAATACTAAACCCGGATTGTTTTCGTTTCTTCATCCGAAACTCCGTCTACCGTTGAAAAAAATAATTCTCTAATTGCACAGGCGAATCCAGCATACCATTACTACTGATAGTGTCCTCCCCTGCGTCCCACTGGCCATTAAGATTATTGTCCTCTCCAAATACACGCCCATTTTTTTGCTGCCAACTCACAGAAACCGTGATGGCAAGCAGGTCCGTAATCGAATCATTCACATAACTAACCCCCATACCATTCAAATCATTTATAGAAAACGATACCCCATCATAAGTCGCTTTCATTGAAGCAAAATCTTCTGACCTGACAAGCTCCATACGGCTCTGGGCGGATTGAATCGCAATCGCGGCATTACGAGAAAATTCATGAAGTTCTAAACAACGCAAATAACTAATCAAAATCCCCGCGGCCGCAACAATCAATATACCAGACGAGACAAGAACCTCCGCAAGGATAAAGCCATCCTGCCGATTTTTCTTATCTTGATTTTGTTGTTTCCTGAATATCATCCCCTTACCCCTCTTGTCTTATTTCCTCACATGATCCGCGTTCCAGTGCTCATTAAAAAGGGGGCCTTTTAAAAGGCCCCCTAATATACTCCCTATCAACAACGTAAAGCACCAACAACTTATTCTGTTAAAATACCCCCTGTTGACATAATAAACGTTGTTGTCCCGGATGTCCCAACACCTACAGGAACAGCTGTAAACGTATACCCACCAACTGTCATCGCACAGCCATACGTAAACCCTGAATACGTCCCTGTACAATAGTCGTTATTAATATACGCCGGTGTTGCACCTGTCAACGATGCTATATTACCAGGATAAATCCCATCCTCTGCTGTTGCAAACGTCTCTGATGCTGTTGACAAAGAACGCAATGTACTCTTTGCTAATGCATCATTCGCTGAAAGCTTGGCACGCAGCAAGTTTGGGATAGCGATCGCGGCTAACAACGCGATAATCGCTACAACAATCATAATTTCAACGAGCGTAAAACCTTTTTTGTTTCTCATCTTTTTTCCCCCTTTCCGGATCCGGATTAACCATTGCTGTTCATCTCACCACCCAGAAGATGCGGAATAATCAAAGATAATGACTGGTTAAGCACAAGTGATCTTACTGGATAACTGATCAGAACCCCAACAGCCTTGATCCCACAATTAAAACAGATTATTAAACTAAAAATATCCTAGCATACCTCCTTTCGGTGTCAACGTGTTTCCACTAATTATATATCTCCCCTGACTTAAGCTGTTTTCTCTCGATTTTGTTTTCCCCTTTAGGCCACTCATTAAAAGTGGCCTTTAAAATTCCTATACTACAAAAAAAAACCAATCCGTTCGTACGCAAGGATTGGCCACATTATCATATTTTTTCTATGACGGTAACTGGCTATCCTGACCTCTCCGGTTCAGGACCCTATAGCTTTGTGCCCCACCCTTACGAATGGTTTACCTTTTTCATCAAACTTTTCTATTCTATTCCAAGTATACAATCTTGTCCCCTGCACTGTCAAGGTGAGGACACGCCACGCTACAAACCCTCCTTTTTCTCCTGCAATGTCTTTAACGCCAATTTTAATGTCGACACCTTTCTCTCCAACCTTTTGTTTTCTTGTTGCAAGACAGAAAAATACTCTGTTAACTGCCGGGCTTCTCCACTGGCTTTTACCACGCCCCCCTGAATGGTATAATACCTGGATTCAATAACATCTAAAGAATTCGACAAAACTTCCTGACGCACTTTTAAAATTTCAATTTCTTTATTTATCGGGCCCCCGTCCTGTTGTTGTCCCTGCTTTAAAGCCTCTTTTTTTTGCCGGATAGATTCCCCCTCAACCACAAGCTTCTTCAATTTTGCTTCTTTAAGACTAACCTCGGACTTTAAAGAATTTCTTTTTGGGGTTAACTGCTCTACCTTCATGGCTGCTTCTTTATTTTCTTTTACAAGACGATCTTTAGTCTTTTGGCTCCTTTGAATTTTCTGATGATAACTATTGATCATTTCTGTCAATTCTCTTTTCCCGGCTTTCACCTGTCTTTGCAAATCAAGGCGTCCCTGATCCTTGTCCTCCTGCGTCTTGCGTTCAACTTGCCCGACATCCTCTCGCGCTTCATCCAGCTCTTTTTGCAATTTCTGCTGCTCTTGTTTTTTATAAGCCAGGCTGTCTTGCAATACTTTCTT
>JAGLHE010000107.1 GCA_023143685.1 Candidatus Omnitrophota bacterium | reverse complement strand
ATTCAAACGATGCACGCCCTTACCGTCCTTATATCCCGCGTCTCCACGGATTTTTTGATCACCACCCGAACAAAACGCCTTTTCCCCTTCACCTGTTAAAATGATAACACCGATCGATTCGTCGTCACGCGCGTCATCCAGGGCCTGCATCATCTCTGTTACCGTTTGCGGACGGAACGCGTTACGGACTTGTGGGCGGTTAATTGTTATTTTTGCTATTCCATCAGCTTTGTGGTATTTGATATCTTTAAACTGTTTTGCTTCGTTCCACTTAGTTGCAATAGACATATTGGTTCTCCTGATTTATCGCGAAACTACGCTAAACATTACGCGAAACTACACGAAATAATTTACTTTGAAATAGATGATTTTCGTTCTGGTCAATGATAATTTCAATCAGGGTCGGGCCTGCGCGTTTGATCGCGGATTGGTAAGCGAGCTTAAACCCTTCCAACGACTCAGGCCGCACATAATCTATGTTAAACATATCCGCGGCACTGTCAAATGATAAACCATGCGGGGTGATAAAATATTTCTCTAATATTTTCGGAAACTGGTTGATCGACAAAAACGAAAAAATATTTCCTCCATTATTATTCAAAACAACAATGACAAGCGGCCTATCAGGTTGAACCAATGATAACGAATTCAAATCATGCAGAAAAGCTAAATCGCCAATAAGCAGTGTCGTCGGCTTATTTAGCCCGCGCGCGAAGCCGCTTGCGGAGGCAATCGTCCCGTCAATACCACTGGCACCCCGGTTTGATCCGATTACCAGAGGATGTTTATTGGCAGTACCGTACATATCAACCTCACGCACCGGCAAACTGCTTGATAAAAATAATCCGGAACCTTCAGGCGCTAATTGTGTAATCATGCGTGCTACTGCCGGTTCGTTTAAATTATTTGAAGAAATGAGCTCAGTATCAAAAATCTTATCAATTAAAGACGATGTTTTTTGCAATGCAGTTAAAAAATTCGGTTTTGTTCTTAAAGAAACGCGCGAACTAACAGCCTGACAGAAATCCAAAACAGATGATTCAACACGCAGCGTCACGTTGTGCAAAGGATCATTTCGCAGAGGATGATTAAGGACCATAATGTAATCTTGCGGCCTGGTTGTTTCAACAAATTCATACCAGCGTTTTGATGTTATACGCCCACCTAAGTGCAAAACACCGTCAACATTCCAGGATTTACTTTTGGGCGACAATAAAATTTGGTCAAAGTATGGGATAACCTGGTTGTTCGTATTTCCAAGACGCAACCCTGAGGTGATATCCGGGAAAACCGGCCAATTAAGTTTTTTTGCAAATTTTAAAACTGCGCGCTGCTCTTCTCTCGATGCCAATTTCCCAACAACAATAATTCCATTTTTTATTTTTTTTATCTGTGCGGCAATATTTTTCGCTTGCTCCGCATTTAATGATTTTTTGGCTGACGCATATTGTGTATATGGGTGTGTTGTATTCAGCCAGGAGTTAATTTTTTTCAAATAACCTGGTGAAATTGTTTTGTCCTTTACCGGAGCCAAAGGTTCTCGAAACATGCAATTTAAATGAACCGGCCCTGGAGGATTGCCGTTTGAACGATAAACAAGCTGGCCAATCGTTGTCAGCACAAACTCTACAGGGATATCACTCGTCGGGCAAGGCATATCAAAGGCAAAACGGACATATTTGCCGAAGATATCAACTTGGTCAATCGTTTGATTAGCCCCGGCATGCCGTAATTCCGGCGGCCGGTCAGCTGTTAACACGATTAAGGGCAACTTCTTTTTGGATGCCTCAATCACAGCCGGCAAAAGGTTTGCGACCGCAGTCCCTGAAGTTGTAATCAGCACACTGGTTTTTTTTGTGGCAGCGGTGTAGCCCAGGGCATGAAACCCAAGCCCGCGTTCATCGTAATGGATACACGTTTTAGCTTTCGGGTGTTCTGCCACCGCAACAGCCAACGGCGAAGAACGAGATCCCGGAGCAAGACAAAAATAATCAATGCCCTGCCGTATTAATTCTTCGACAAGAATTTTGCTCCAGAGGATATTGATATTTGGTGATTTTTTAATTATCATGATTCAAATAATTTTAAATAACATCCGATTTTATTCTCAATTTCTTCCCATTCCTCGTCCGGGTCGGACCCCTTCACGATCCCTGCGCCGGAAAAAAGGTGCAGAACGTTATTGTGAACCAATCCCGAACGGATAGCCACAACAAATTCCGCGCAATCTTTACCGATATATCCGACCGGGCCGCAATACCATCCCCGGCTAAAGGATTCGTCTTCCCTGATAGTTTTAAGGGCTAATTCCGTCGGGCATCCTGCTACCGCGGGTGTAGGATGCAAGGCTTGGATCAGTGCCCCATCATCGGTGCCGCCTGAAAGCTGCCCCTGAAAACCGGTAACAAGGTGATGTCCTCGCCGGGAAGGCAAGACTTCCGTCCCCTGCTCAATGTTTAAGTTTGTACAAAGCGGTTCAAGTGTGTTTTGTATCATGTCAACAACAAGTTGATGCTCCTTTGCGTCTTTCGGAGAATTTTTAAGTTCGTCTTGCAACTTTTTGTCTTCCTCCGGTGTTGCCCCCCTTGGCCGGGTGCCAGCGATCGCTTCTGTCTGAATATTATTCCCAACACGTTTGTACAAACGTTCAGGAGAAGCGCCTATAAAAGCTAATTCATCATTAATTTGTATTCCAAACAGAAAACAGTTTGATGTCAAATTTTTTAATCGGGAAATAATCGCGTACGGGTTTAAGGTAGGGTGAAAAATAAAACTTGTTTTTCGTGCCAGTACAACTTTTTCGTATGCCCCTTCCCCTTCGTCAAAGGCATCGATATTTTTCTGTAAAGTTTGTTGCCATTCTTTCTTGTCCGGCATATCTAAACGGCAGTCAGGCTCAGGGATACGAGTGTATAAAGGGCCATAGTTAATAATTATTTCATTTAATTCTTTAAGAATTTGGGAAATGTTACTATTTGTATGAATATTACAGGCTAGAATTGTTTTATTGGATGATGAAATTATTTCAAATTGCGGCAGAATAAAATAGTTGCGCCCAAATTTTTTCCAGATTGAATGAATATTTTCCGGGTCAAAAGCAAAGCCACCGTAATACCTCATACTCTCGGGCGCATCTTTCAAAACTCTGGAAATCCGTTCAACGATTTCGCGTGGAGTTTTATTGTCATCTTTAATCATGTCCGCGTAACCGATTGCGGCCACGCGAAATTGATCGTCCCGGCCTTCCCAGAAAATTTTTGTCCAGGATTTTTGTTGACTAATCCAGGCCAGCAGATCAACGGGTTCAATCTCAATTTCAATACGGGCAAACGCATGTGATTCAGGGATCGACTGTATTTTCTCTTTAAGAACTTCTACAGCGGAACCAAGTGAATAAATTTCAGTATTATTTATAGTCGACATAATTTATAGTATAGGAATTTCAAAG
>JAGLHE010000106.1 GCA_023143685.1 Candidatus Omnitrophota bacterium | reverse complement strand
ATTTTACAAAATCTGCCAAGATACAATTTTCATAACCCTAACACCTTCTTGCCCGACCATCCCGGATGGAAGGAAATTGGCTGTTTCCGGAACCTGGTAAACACTTGGAACGTTGAGTCCCATGTCAAACTCATTGGCTACAATTGTACCAATAAGATCTGTCTGTTTCGCGATTGTAATTGTGCCTTTTGCGTAAAAAAGGCCCATGACATCAATACTCGCGCTATTCATTGATATATTATTTGATGTCATAACACCGATAATATTTGCTGGAAAAGAATTGCTCCCTGGCGTTACCAGATTAACATTAACCTCCACATTCCCTGAGGCATAAATAAGGCCACTACCCGAATACGTGATGATATTATCCTCGCCGTCAATATTCATGACAAAATCACCATTTTTTCCCGCAACCATGTTTTCATCAATAAAAACTATTCCCTTTATCGTCATATTTCCAGTGCCATCCATCTCTATATAGTTGTTTGTATCCCCAATAGTAAAAGAAGAATTAGGGCCGATATTTTCTAAATCTGTCAATTCTGCCGCATCAGAAACAACATATCCGTTAGTTTCTAATTCAGAAATATAAGCAGCAGTAAGATCGGGAAACTCAACACTGTCGCCCAGATCGTAACCATTAGACCAGCCATTGTCAGAATGAACATTTGAAGATCCGCCTGTCCCTCCAAATTCATCTGTGCAGTAGACATTGTCAACAGTTTCTTTATAGGCATTACCCGAGATATCCGGTTGTCCTGCTGTTGCGGAACCACTTAAGCCTACTTTTCCTTGCTTCACTCTCAATTCCGCGTTTAGTGTTTCAATCGTTTCACCGTTAAAGTCAACTGTCGGCAACGCCGGTACCTTGGCTAACAACCCGGCGTCTAATCCGTTGTAATTATTCCCGATCAGTTCAGTAGTTCCTCCTAAATCAACAGCGTAATCAGCACTTGTTAAATTGACGCCCAATATGTGTACAGACCCACGAATGTCAACATTACCATTGATTGTAGTTCCCCCGGAAGCGCCTGAACCGGCAAAAATCGCGTTATTCCATGGCGAAACATTTTTAATCTTCGCGTATGCCATAATATTTTGAGTCGCGTCCCCGACAGCTCCTGTGGTTTTTATCCAAATAGCATCATTTGTTCCGCCGATATATTTTATTTGCACAGCAAAGCTTCCTGCTCCCAAATTAGTGATAGTCGTATCATTATAATCTATTGTGTAAAAATCATCCCCGTCGGGCCCTGTGAGACTGTACGTATTAATTGCCCCATCGCTCCAACTCGTGACACCTGAGAAATCTTCTTTTAAGTCATAAAGTGCCCGCTCCATCCCGGCTTCAGCAAGGTGAAAAGATTGCATCGTCATTTTCTGACGTTCTGATGTTCGCATTTCTGTCATGCTGTTTATAACAAAAGCCGTACTAAGAAGCAAAAGAACCGTGAGTAGAAACAAGGCAATAATAAGCAAACTGCCATTTTCTGATTTTAATTTCATCATAAACCGGGGTGGCGTTAGTTTCACTCTTAATTCCTCACTTTTACATTAAAATCAAGGGCCAGCTCGAGAGTATGGCCTTTAACGGTTGTTTTTTCACCGGTCAGCGTAACCTCAACAATGTTAGGTGTAGCAGATTGTCGACTAATTGAAAGGGCCTTTATATTTTGTGTGATAGGCGCAGGGGACGACCCCTGTATCGTGCGTTCCAGGACATTATTGTTTAAAGCATAGTTTAGTGTTGTAGCGGACCAAACAATGTTTCCGCTGGAAACTCCGTTAACAATTTTAAATGTTATCGTACTATTTGGTGAGCCATCTGCATCCACATCAGAAATAACAGCAGTGCCGGATTGGCGCAAATCCCGGGTCATCCAGGACGCAGCGATACGAAGATTTTGCTGCAATTCTGTTCGTGCAGATGTAACCTGCCAGGAGGTTGTCCCTTGCATTAGAGTCAAATAAAAAGCTCCGCATATAATTGAAAAAAGAATGGTGACAGTAAGGATTTCCGGGAGTGTGATACCAGCTTTATGTTTTATATATTTAATTTTCATGTGATCATCGCTTTGAAATTAAAGTAGTGATCGTTGCCGGAGAATCAATTTCAAGGTTATTATTTACGTCTTCGCTTACAGCTAAAGATCCGTCAAAATTCACATCTTCTCCGATAACCCGTCCATTTTTACCCTGCCAACAGGCAACTATTCTGACCTTTAAAAGTTTGTTCGCGTCAATGACAGCGACTTCAATAACTCCAATCCCTGTCATTGGAGATAAAGTGAAAGTATTCCCCAGTGTTCCTCCTGGCGCGTAATCCGTGGTTATTAAATCAAAATTATAATCACGGATTTTTTCCATCTCCTGCTGAATTTTATACATGACATAATTTTTATCGCCAGAAACTTCAACAAGGGTTGTGCAGTGTATGAAAAGCTGGAAAATACCAACAAAAACAATAATAGAAATCCCCAAGGCAATAAGCACTTCAATAAAAGTAAACCCATGTTTTATAAGATTGGTTTGTCTGGCGATCATCATGTCTTTTCGTCGTTTTGTTCTTATTTCGTAAACTCCCCTGGGAGTTTACGGTGTTCAGTAAGATTTCTTTTCTACAACAACACCATCTTCATTGAAATATTCCTCATACATCAGTTGTCCTTTTTGATTATATGTTTTGCGAAATCCGAGTTCACTTGTATAAGTACAGTGCCATTCATATTTCATATTGCCGTTTTTATAATAAAGTTTTCCAATACCTGCCTCCGCATTTCCTTCTTTCGCGCGCGCGTCACTATAGTCAACTTTTAACCTTAACGTTCCATCCTGATAATTTTCTTCACGCCATATCAACCGTCCAAATTCATATAACGCCTTTTCTTTAATTTTTCCATTTTCATAGAATGTTTGCGACAAACCGTGTTTTTTTCCCTTACGGTAATATTCCTCACCTGATGTTTTGCTGTATTCATCCGTGAATTCAACGCGTCCATTCAAAATCTTGCCTTTTTTTTCGATAACACCGTTGGCATCCCGTGCTTGGCGGGCAATTTCTTTTCCACCGGAATAATAAACATCAACCAGAAGATCACATCCGCGTTCAACGTGTGTTTTCCTTAATATTGTTTCTGCAGACGCAACGGTCACGTTAAAGATCAGGAGCAACAAAAACAGATTTCTTTTAAAATATTTTAACCCCATAAAATAAACTCGCTTGTGATTTTCGAGATTCCAACACTATGAATTAAAGTTTACCACTTTTTAAATCATTATCCTAGAATATACGCATTAATTTTCGGGAATAGGCTGGATGGCCGTTTATACGGCCCCGGATGAGGCCTCATGGCTAAGGCCGTGGTTCCTGGGAGGCTAAATACCGTTCAGCTTCGAGCGCGGCTGTGCAGCCAGAACCGGCAGCACTAATGGCTTGGCGGTAAACTTTATCCTGAACATCTCCACAAGCAAAAACGCCTGTAATATTTGTTTTTGGGGTACCGGGCTGGGTAAGAACATATCCCGTTTCATCCAAATCAACCTGGCCATCAAGAAAATTTGTATTAGGTTTATGTCCGATAGCATAAAATAATCCGCTGGCTTCCAGGATGCGCGCTTCGTCTGTTTTGACATTTTTAATCTTAACGCCGGTTAATCGCTGATTACCTGTCGCTTCTAACGGAATACTATCCCAAACCATCTCAATTTTTTTATCGGCAAAAAGATTTTCTTGCATGGCTTTAGAAGCGCGCAACTCATCTCTGCGATGGACAACGTAAACCTTGCTGGCAAATTTTGTCAAATAAACAGCTTCTTCAGCTGCCGTGTCTCCCCCACCGATCACAACCAAAGGTTGATTGCGAAAAACCGGCAATCCCCCGTCGCA
>JAGLHE010000105.1 GCA_023143685.1 Candidatus Omnitrophota bacterium | reverse complement strand
CCTAATCGTTTGGCTGTGGCACCTGTCGCGATGATAAGGCTTTTTGTTTGAAATTCTTCTGATCCGACAAAAATTTTAAAAGGTTTAGAGGAAAGGACAACTTTATCAACGGTTTTGGTTTGAATACGTGTGCCGGAGTTAACAGATTGCCGGCGCATCCGCATCATAAGTTCCGGGCCGCTGATCCCGTCAGGGAATCCGGGAAAATTTTCTATTTCGGTTGTTGTTGTAAGCTGCCCGCCCGCGGCAACACCACCTGCCATCATTCCCTCAAACATCAAAGGCTCAAGTTTTGCGCGGGCCGCATAAATAGCTGCCGTATGAGCGGCAGGGCCGGAACCGATAATAATAATTTTTTCCATAATTACACTTTATACGCGTCGAAAATCAGATTACGTGGTTTGCGGGGAGTTTCTTCGACCATCTTTTGAACAATTTCATCGTATCGCGGTTTGTTTCGGTCACGATAAAATAGTCCAAAATATATTTTATTGCTATTCGCGTAGCGAAATGCCCCACTTGAATCTGTGGGATCATGGTTTATCGTTGTGGCCCCTTCGGCAAAATGCTTCGGCACAGGAAGGCCATTTTCATGTGTTAAAAATGAAAAATTTGATGAATTTTTGGGATCAAAATTTTCAGGATCAAAATGTGTACAACGTTGTGAGATATGCACAAATGAAAAGCCTTTGTGCTCGTAAGCTAACTCAATTGTTTTTGTCAAATGATCTTGCATCCAGTCCGCTGTGTTCGCGACAAAGGAAGCGCCCGCTCCGATCGCGAAACGAACAGGGTTAAGAGGCTCAAGGAACGTTCCTTGAGGTTGTGTGTTTGTTTTATGCCCCTTACGTGTTGTAGGAGATGTTTGACACTTAGTTAAAGAATACAGTTCATTATCATACATCAGGAAAACACAATTAAAATTTTTGTTGATACCATGAAGCAAATGGTTGCCTCCGATACTCATGGCATCTCCATCCCCGGAATGAATAAAAATATTCAAATCCGGACGCGTTAACGCGATCCCGGTTGCTAGAGTAATAGGCCGGCCATGTATAGAATGAATTCCATAGGTGTTAATATAGTTTGGCGCGCGGCCTGAACATCCGATCCCTGAGATATTAACCGTTTTATGTGGCTGAATTTGTTTATCCACCATAAATCGTTTTAATCCCATTAATATCCCGAAATTTCCACATCCGACACACCAACGAGGATTTTCCGTGTTTAAATCTTTTACCGTAAAAGCAGTGCTGTTTTCTTGATCACCCATGAAGCCTCCTTAAAAGGCAACTAAATAGTTCCGGTGTTAATTAATTCCTTTATTTTATCCTGAATACTTTTTGGCTGAATCGGCCGGCCTGTTGCCCGGCAGGTAATAGATTGCACGTCGATCAATGTTTCTCCACGCAAAAGCATCATAAGCGCCGGAGGTTTTAAAGGATCACCATACGACAACTCAGCGGTAACAACATATTTGAATTTCTGAAAAATTTCTTTTAACATGCCCGGCAAAGGATAAACAACGCGCATATACATACCGGAAACCGCCAAACCTTTCCTCCGGCAATTGTTCACAGCCTCTTCGATGGCACCGCGCGTACTACCCCAGCCGATGACTAAAACATCTCCTTCTTCTTCACCAAACATTTCCGGTTTTGTTAAGGCACGCTTAACATGATGGATCTTCTCGTTACGCACTTGATGAGAACGCTGGTTCGTACCTGCAAAATAATTAATATTGCCATCGATATCCGTATTCAAACCCGTGACACGGCGCATCCCTCCGGCATCTCCGGGAGTCGTTTGTGATGTTCTTACCATTTCGATATCATCGGGTAAACGTTTTATACAGAATCGTTCAAAAACAAAATCAGGAATTTCATCAATATTGTTAATTTCATTTGTTTTTTGCTTTTCAATCACTTTATAACTGTTCGCTGTTTGGAAGTCCGACATAATAAAGACAGGAATCTTAAGTTTTTCAGCGATGTATCGAGCCATTTGTGGAGCATAAAAGCAATCGATAATATTTCCAACACTTAAAACAACTTTAATATTATCCCCATGGCTTCCAAAGATTGCGGCAGGCAGATCAGCTTGTTCTGTTTTCGTCGGCATTCCGGTTGAAGGGCCGCCACGCTGCACATTAATTACAACAAGTGGAATCTCAGCGGCAGTCGCAAAGCCTATAAATTCCTGCTTTAGTGACAAGCCGGGCCCGGAAGTGCATGTAATACCAGGTGCCCCCCCTGCATAAGCACCGATGGTCGCTCCCACCGCAGCGATTTCATCCTCTGCCTGATGAACAACACCTCCGTAAGCAGGAAATTCTTTTGCTAAAAGATGCATAATCGATGACGCCGGTGTGATTGGATAACTGCCGAAAAACTTAAACCCCGCGTCGATAATCCCAAGGGCCATTGATGAGTTCCCGTCGATAAGGATCTGCTCTTCTTTATGGGGGGCACCGTCAACTTCAAAGGAAAATAAAATATTTTTTTTGGCAAGATTAAATCCATTTTTAAACAATTGAATGTTTTTATTAAGAATATCCTCTTTTAATTTACTTTGAAAGGTTTCCTTGATTTCATTAATGAGAATTTCCGTCGACATATTGTAAATATCGCTTAATATTCCCAGGTAATACATATTTTTCCCTTTACCGGAGAGCTCTTTAATAATCGCCTTTGATTCATCATCGATCTCAAAAGGAAAGACATGAAGGCCCAGCTTGGTTACCCTTCGACAGACTTGCTCATAAGATTCCTCATTTTTATTGCGATCTCCCATATCAAGAAGAACACGGCAGTTTGGATTCGTTTCCTGATCGTCCAGGCGACGGTCAAGAACAATTTCATGTGAAGCGATGATTAAGTCTGTGTTATTTCCGATATTCGTAAGATCAAAATCAGCTAAACGAATAATAACTCCGGACATCGCAGGTTTTGTGCGTGGCGGCGGGCTGATTTCCGACGGGATCATAGGTTCGATATAAACATACTTGCCCATTTTCGCAAAGGCGTTGATTAAAATATCCCCGGCTTTTTGAGCGCCAAACCCGGCGTCCATCAGCAGTTCAAAACGTGAAATATGTTTTTTTTCTTTTAACACAGTTTACTCTTTAATTTTTAATGAAGGATTAATACAAAAAAATGGCTGCCGACCAGAATGATTGACAACGACATTAATATATCAAATATATCACTTTTCAGAAGAGAATCAATAAGAATTGCGAAAAACAGAATGGTTAAAGGGCATCCTTCCCCTTTTTCAACAATTCATCCAGAGATTGGTCAGATTTAATGGTAAATCCCGCGTCCTTAATCATTTGCAGGGTTCTCTGATTTGAGGCCCCGCCCACGTTAAGATATCCTTCCATAAAAAGCGAGTTAGCAGGATACAGTGCCAAAGATTCCTGGCTACGCAAATAAAGTTCCCGGCCGGCTGAAATACGAATTTCCGCCTCTGGATTAAGAAAACGAAAAAGACACAATACTCTTAAACAATATTCAGGGGTAAATTCAGGGGTGCTTTTAAGAGCCGTTCCCTCAATAGGAATAAAAAAATTAATAGGGATCGAGTGCACTTGCAGTCTTTTAAAAGTTTGCGCCATTTCAACAATCTCTCCGAGGCTTTCTCCAATTCCTATAATTATTCCTGAACAAATTTGAAGGCCTACTGATTTTGCCGCTTCAAGTGTCGCGACACGATCTTGATGTGTATGTGTTGAACAAATTTTGGCATAATTCCGTTCAGTTGTATTAAGATTATGATTAAGCCGGTCTAAGCCCGCGCCTTTCAGAATGGACACTTTTTCTTTATCAAGAAGCCCTGGAGAAACACAGACTTCGATTGGATAAAGATTTTTAATCTCCTTAACTAACTTTGCGATATGTTCAATGCGTTTTTGTGAAGGTTCACGTCCTGAGAAAACCATGCAATGGCGAAAAGCACCACTTTCATAAGCATGCTTAGCCTCAGCAAAAATTTCTTCGTCAGGCTTCATCGGATACTCGTCAATCTCAGCTTTAGAAGATTTTGATTGCGCGCAATAATGACAGTCTTCTGAACAATATCCATTCTGAACATTATTTAAAATATGGACAAGAACCTCTTTGCCCCAATATTTCCGGCGAACTTCAAATGCAGCGCCTAATAAAGACAAAAGATCAATATCCGGTGATTCCAAAATTTGCAGGCAGTCACTTTGCGGGATGGGGCTTCCTGCAAGGCTAGTTTGGGCTAATTGTGTATAAAATGATTTAAACATGGTTATTAATACAAGGTACGAGGTTTTTATGAAAGGGCTATTATAATAAAAGTCCCTTCTTAACGCAAATTTTATATTTACACCTCGCACACCACACTTCGCACTTTTATAAATATTCCCAATATTCCTGGATATTCTCCTTGCTCTTTTATGATTATCATACTAGAATACCCCAAATTAACACGACAAGAAAGTTCGCCTTTTAATTTTGTAAGCTCACGTCTTCTTTAGCTGACGTGTAGGAAAGCATGGTTGTCTGTTTTATACTTTCCTAATACTGTAAAATACATCTATGAAAAAAGCACACACATTCCATGTCCCTGTCATGGGGACCGGCTTCACAGTTGATTCTCCGATTAAGGTTGCTAAATACGGCATTTCTTCTGTGATTTCTTTAGTTGATGACACGTTGATTGAAGAAATTCGTAAATATTATTGCGAAAAAGAAGGCGAAGAATATACGCCGATTACCAAGCACGATGAAGATTGTCGCGCGCGCAGGATCACAGCTTATTTAGATCTGGTCGATAAAATTGTCAAAAAGCAATTTGAAGAAGTCAAGGCTTCAGCCTTTGAACCGGGCACAGAGATAACGAAATATTTTGAACTCCTTCCGGATGAGTCTCCATTAAAAGAAAAATATCAAGAAACGCTGATTATGACTGATGCCGCGAAAAAATCAGAAATGCAGGATAAATTACGGGATGAAATGGAAATCGGAAGCATTGATGTTAATATCATGACAAAGCTTGACCGGCCGAATTATGCGGTTAAAGATGGCTCCCCTCTGCCAGTAGAATTTTCAGACGCGTTGGCAGCGTTGCGTGGTTATGCTGAAAGTCAGTTGAAATCTGCGATTGTTTTTTCTGCCGGACTGAACCAGCGTCTTTACAACTATGTATCTGAATTTACGGATTTCTATACAGACGCGACAGGTTTTATTAAAAAGAAAATTATCCTTAAGGTGAGCGACTACCGCTCTTCCTTAATCCAGGGAAAGATATTTGCTAAAAAAGGGTTATGGGTTTCGGAATACCGGGTTGAGTCCGGCCTTAACTGCGGTGGGCACGCGTTTGCGACCAACGGAAATTTAATGGGCCCTATTCTTGAAGAGTTTAAACATAAACGCCAGGAACTCATAGATAGCTTACACAGCATTTACAGCAAAGCCCTGGAACTTAAAAAAAAGATTTCTATGCCTCAGGCGCATGATGTGGTTGTCACGGCACAAGGTGGTATCGGAACTGCAAATGAAGATAAATTCTTGCGATCCTGTTACAAAGTAGACGCTACAGGATGGGGATCACCTTTTTTGCTCTGCCCGGAAGCTGCAACTCTGGACAAGAAAACAGCTGAGCATTTAGCCCGGGCAGGTGAAAAGGATTTTTATCCCAGTGATTCTTCCCCTCTGGGGGTCATCTTTAACAATTTACGCCAAAGCCTTTCAGAAGTCCAAAAGCACTTTCGTGCGCAGACAAAACCAGGTAGTGCTTGCTTTAAAGGCCACCTGTCATCAGATACAGAATTTACGGAAAAACCTATTTGTCCGGCTTCGCGTCAGTATCAAAAACTTAAACTGAACCAGCTTGCCGCGCAAGGCTTAGATGAAAATGAGTATAAGATTCACTATAACAAAATTATTGAAAAAGCCTGTATCTGCCATGAGCTGGGTGACGGTGCGCGTATTGAATACGGAATTATTGACCAGGACAAAGGTTTTCCTGCTGTCTGTCCTGGCCCAAACTTAGCCTACTTTTCCCGCATCGTGACACTTAAAGAAATGGTGGACCATATTTATGGACGCATCAATATTTTAAATGATATTCCACGGCCACATATGTTTTTAAAAGAATTAGACCTATATGTAGATCATTTTATGAAAGAATTCAAAGAGGCTTCCTCATCGTTAACGGAAAAACAATTAAGCCGGTTTGCAAATTTTACAGAGAATTTGGTGGATGGAATAAACTATTATCAAAAATTGTTCCCGAAAATGCAGATTGAATCAGAAGAATACCGCAAGAAGATGTTAGAAGAATTAGAATCACTGAGAAACCAGTTTGAAAATTTTGTCAAAGCCAACCTTGCCCCCCTTGTGCCGGAACTTAAAATCTTACCAGCGTAAAACATTTCATCAGCGCATATTTCGTAAAATTTAGGGTTACCCCTTTGTATCTGCACACGCCCGCACTTCGTGGCTGATCTTCATGGAGCAGAAATTTGGGCCGCACATTGAACAATAGCGTTCAGTTTTGGCGTCCTTTTCAGGAAGGGTTTTATCGTGGAATTTAATTGCGGTTTCAGGATCCAGGCTAAGCGCGAACTGATCTTCCCACCGGAATTCAAACCGTGCCTTTGACATCGCGTTATCCCATTGGTGGGCTTTAGGATGTCCTTTGGCTAAATCCGCGGCATGGGCAGCGATCTTGTGGGCAATAATCCCGTCTTTGACATCATTTTTATCCGGCAGGCCAAGGTGCTCTTTGGGAGTAACATAACAAAGCATTGCTGTTCCTAACCAACCGATCAACGCCCCGCCTATTGCTGATGTAATATGGTCATAACCTGCAGCGACATCTGTCACAAGCGGGCCAAGCGTATAAAACGGCGCGTTATTACAATACGAAACTTGTTTTTCCATATTTTCACGAATACGGTTGAGCGGGACATGCCCCGGGCCTTCGATCATTGTCTGGATATCATGGTCCCAAGCAACTTTAACAAGTTCCCCTAAGGTTTTAAGCTCACCAAATTGCGCGGTGTCATTAGAATCTTTGATGCTTCCCGGCCGCAACCCGTCACCCAGGGAGAAACCGACGTCGTACTGCTTAAAGATTTCACAAATTTCTTCAAAATGGGTATAAAGGAAATTTTCTTTTTTATGCGTTAAACACCATTTCGCAAGAATTGAACCCCCTCGAGAAACAATACCGGTCAACCGCTTATTAGCAGCAGGAATATGTTGGAGCAAGACCCCGGCATGGATCGTCATATAATCTACACCTTGTTCAGCCTGCTCAATTAACGTATCACGAAAAATTTCCCATGTAAGATCTTCAGCCTTGCCTTCCACCTTTTCAAGCGCCTGATAAATCGGTACTGTCCCGATAGGTACATGCGAGTTACGGATAATCCATTCACGTGTTTCATGAATATTGTCACCTGTAGACAAATCCATAACAGTATCTCCACCCCATCGTGTGGCCCAAATCATTTTTTCAACTTCTTGAGCAATAGAAGATGAAATCGCTGAATTTCCGATATTCGCGTTGATCTTAACGAGAAAATTTCGCCCAATAATCATCGGCTCTGCTTCAGGATGGTTGATGTTAGCTGGAATGATAGCACGTCCTTCTGCCACCTCCTGGCGGACAAACTCCGGTTCACACCCTTCACGGATCGCAATAAACTCCATCTCTGGTGTAATAACGCCTTTTTTGGCAAAATGCATTTGTGTAATATTCTGCCCTGTTTTGGCACGACGTGGCTTATACGCATTTGGGAATCGAATCGCGTTCAAAGAGAAATCAGACTCACGTTCTTGACGGTAGATTGATGTGGATTTTTTCAAAATATCAAAACCACCGCGATCGTTAATCCACTTTTCTCGTATGGGAGACAACCCTTTGGTAATATCGATTTGACTTTCAAGGTCCATGTACGGGCCAGTCGTATCATATAGAGCAATCAGTGTTTCTTTACTTTTTCCGACAATTTCACGGAATGGAACACGGATATCAGGGAATACGCTTCCGTTTTTATAGATTTTACGTGAACCGGGTAAGGGTTGATAACTCAAATCTAAATCTTGTATTTTGAGTGCACACATATTTTCTCTTTCTGTTTGGCTAATCATAGCGTAACCATTATACGTTTGCCGGGATAAGTGTCAAGGGATTAACAGGCACATACGATTAATCAAAGTCATTTCTCTTGCGATATTGTGAGGCTGTTTTATAATAGCGTAAATAAATTGAACCGGGGCTGTCGCTTTGTGGGCTGTCCCTCTTCGCCAAGAAAGGACGCTACCATGGGAAACGTTATTTTAGATCAATTTGGAATTGGGCCGATGGGGAATTTTTCGTATTTTATCGGGGATAAAGAAACCAAAGAAGTTGCGGTTGTGGATGCGGCATGGGACACGGGTTTGATTAAACAAAAGGCCCAAGACTCCGGATACAAGATAGTCGCCGTCCTGTTAACACATGGCCACCCGGATCACGTTAACGCGGTTGATGAATTGGTCGAGGATTTAGATATTCCGGTTTATGTATCTGAAAAAGAAATTCGAATGATATCGCCTAAAGATAAACATGTAAAGCTAGTCAGTGATGGAGAAAAAATCAAGATCGGCAATATTGAAGTCGTCTGCCTTCTTACGCCCGGGCACACCCCGGGGTCTCAATGTTTTAAATGCGGAGACATCCTGATTACAGGAGATGCAATGTTTATTGACGGATGCGGCCGTTGTGATTTGCCAGGTGGGGATGCGGCAACGATGTATAACACACTCTATAATATTATCAGCACCCTTCCCGACGAAACCATCATCTATCCAGGGCACGATTATGGCGCGAAATCATCTGCCTCCCTTTCCGAGCAAAAAAAGACCAATCCGTATTTGCAAGCCAAAGATTTAGAGGATTTTTTGTGTCAGAGGATGGGGTGATCAGCAGTAAAGCTTTATTGCCGGGATTGGAATTCTTTGAAAAGTCCTTTTCGGATAAACCATCGGTAGACACGAAACGGCAGGAATTTTCGCAGCAAATACATACACTGGCTTTCGATGTCCGGGATACTGCGGAATGACGGGTTTTTTGCGTTGATCAGCTTCTCTACGAGCGCAGCCACATCTTCGGGATCTTTGTGGCAATCATCAACATAATCTTTCACGCGTTTTTCCAGAAATTTTGAAATTTCATAATACGGACTTTGTTCATTATAAAAGTTTTCAGAGTATTGGGCATTTTCATAAAATATTTTTGTCTTGTAAGTTCCGGGCTCAACCAAAAGCACATTAATCCCCCAGAACGCGAGTTCATGGTGAAGGCTTTCCGAAAAACCCTCTAATGCCCATTTGCTGGCGTTATACGCCCCAAAACAAGGTGATCCGGAGAAACCAGCCACACTTGAAATGTTAATGATCTTCCCCGCCCTTTGTTGTCGCATAAAAGGAATCACCGCGCGCGTAACATTCTGCACACCAAAAAAATTGGTTTCCATTTGTGAACGGATTTCTTCGTCAGTTAAATCTTCAAAAAAACCACCCATCCCATATCCGGCATTATTAATCAGCACGTCAATTGTACCGTATTTTGCCCCTATTTCCGTTACAACATTCTGGATAGAGTCTTTATTCGTAACGTCCATCGCAAAAATATCAAGCGCTCCCCCTCGGGCACGCATCTCATCATGCAGAGGGGCTTGCTTATCAAGATTACGCATAGTGGCAATGACCCTATGTCCTTTTGATGCAAGGCGGGCTGCCATTAGAAGGCCAAAACCAGACGAACAGCCGGTGATAAGAATTATTTTTGATTGAGGCATGTTAATTCACAGGTTTTTTATTTATGTTGATTCGTGTTATTAATTGTTTTCTGTATCAACAAACAATCCGCAAGAGTGATCGCAATCATCGCTTCCGCTACAGGAACCAGACGAGGACAAATGCAAGGATCATGACGTCCTTTAACCTGTATCGTTGTCGGCTCTTTATCTGTTGTGACCGTTTGTTGTTCTTTAAGAATCGATGCTGTCGGTTTTACAGCGATACGCAAAAGTATGTCTTCACCTGTCGAGATCCCGCCTGAAATGCCACCGGCATGATTTGTCATTGTCGAAATTTGTCCGTCTTCAGAAACAAAATTATCATTATGCTCTGATCCCTTCATTTGTGCCGCGGCAAACCCATCTCCAAATTCAATGCCACACACAGCACCAATGGACAACAACGCGTGAGCAATCTTGGCGTTAAGTTTATCAAAAACAGGGTCACCTAAGCCGGCAGGACATCCTTTGACTTCTGCCTCAACGATTCCACCCAGGGAATCACCCTCCTTACGTGCCTTTTCGATCTTTGTGATCATCTTTTCAGCTGCGTCCGAGTCAGGGGCACGCACAATATTTTTTTCAATCACAGACCAATCAGTTTTTTCCGCGACAATATCACCAATCGAACGCGTGTAGGCCATAACAGTAACGCCTGATTCTTCTAAAATCTTTTTGGCAACTGCACCAGCCGCGACACGACAAGCTGTTTCCCGTCCTGAAGAACGGCCCCCGCCGCGATAATCACGGATACCGTATTTTTTAAAATACGTATAATCCGCATGTCCGGGGCGGAACAGATTCTTAATATCAGAATAATCTTTTGATTTTTGATCTTTGTTGTAAATAAGCATCGCAAGGGCAGTGCCGGTTATTTTTCCTTCAAATACACCGGATAAAATTTCCACCTTATCTCCTTCTTGACGCTGTGTCGAAACTTTGCTCTGGCCCGGCTTGCGGCGGTCAAGATCTTTTTGGATATCTGATTCAGATAATCTCATGCCGGGAGGAACTCCGTCAATCACAACACCAAGGGCAGGCCCGTGGCTTTCACCAAACGTGGTTATTTTAAATAAATTTCCGAACGAGTTTCCAGCCATAACCGGTTCCTTTCATTGCGAATCCCACAAAATAAAATTATAAATCCGTTACTGCTCCTTGCGACGCAGGAGCAACAGTTTTCGCATACTTGCTTAAAACCCCTCGCGTATAGCGCGGTTTGGGTTGTTTCCATACCTTTAGGCGACGTTTGATTTCTGCCGCGGAAATTCCAAGCGTAATTTCACGTTTTTTAGCATCAATGACAATCGGATCTCCATTTTTAATAATCGCAAGCGGACCTCCAACATATGCTTCAGGTGTAATGTGTCCAACAACAAATCCATGGCTTCCGCCGGAAAAACGGCCATCTGTAATCAAGGCAACATCCTTCCCTAGTCCCTTGCCCACAACCGCGGATGTCGGTGAAAGCATCTCGCGCATTCCCGGGCCACCCTGAGGGCCTTCATAACGGATAATAATGACATCCCCTTTTTTAACCGTACCGTCAAGAATTTTTGTTAAGGCCACTTCTTCTGAATCAAACACGCGCGCTTTACCTTCAAACCGCTCGCCTTCCTTTCCGCTGATTTTGGCAACCGCACCGGTCGGGGCAAGGTTACCGTAAAGGATAACCAAATGCCCTTCTTTTTTAATTGGATTGTCGAACGGACGAATCACTTCCTGGCCTGCCGGGTAGGGTTTGACATCCTTTAAATTTTCAGCAACGGTTTTTCCTGTAACAGTCAAACAATCTCCGTGCAATAAACCCTTCCCTAAAAGCATTTTCATTAACGGCATCAAACCGCCAATCTTAACGAGTTCTGCCATGACAAAACGACCGCTGGGTTTCAAGTCTGCCAATACCGGAACTTTTTTACCAATACGGGTAAAGTCATCTAAAGATACCTTAACCCCGGCGCTATGCGCGATACCTAAGAGGTGCAAGACCGCGTTAGTCGACCCGCCTAAAACCGTGGCAACAGTAATCGCATTTTCAAATGCCTTTTTTGTCATGATGTCCTTAGGCCGGATATTTTTCGCGATAAGGTTGAGGACCGCCTTGCCTGCGTTAATACAATCGGTTGCTTTTTCATCAGAAATCGCGGCCTGCGCGGAACTGTTCGGCAGGCTCATCCCCATAGCTTCAATCGCTGACGCCATGGTGTTAGCTGTATACATTCCGCCGCAGGAACCCGGGCCGGGAATTGATTCACATTCGATTTCCTTAAATTCATCGTCTGAGATTTTTTTATTAGCGTGTTCGCCTACCGCTTCAAACACTGAGACGATATCCACGTCTTTATTCTTGTGCTTACCCGGCATAATGGTCCCGCCGTAGACAAAAACAGATGGACGGTTTAAACGCGCCATGGCCATCAGACAACCCGGCATATTTTTATCGCATCCGCCGATAGTGACAAGTCCGTCAAACCCTTCGCACGCGGCAACGGTTTCTACCGAGTCCGCAATAACCTCCCTGGAAACTAAAGAATATTTCATCCCTTCGGTTCCCATCGAAATTCCATCCGCAACCGTGATTGTCCCAAAAATAATGCCTTTACCGCCGTTCGCATCAACACCCTCAACAGCCTTTTCAGCGAGCTTGTTGATGTGCATGTTACATGGCGTTAACATACTCCAGGTGGAGGCGATACCGATTTGCGATTTTTTAAAATCATTATCGTTAAACCCGACGGCACGCAACATCGCGCGGCCTGGCGCGCGTTCGTCACCTTCGGTTACGATGGAAGAATATTGTCTGTGGGCTGCAGTCTTTTTACATTTAGTCATAATTATTTTCCTTTTTTATCTGTTATCTGTCTTTTATTTACGCCAACCAGGGTTGGGTTTCTTTTATTTTTTCTTCGTATGCAGAAATTTTATCTTCGAATTCCAACGTCCACCCGATCTGATCCAAACCGTTTAATAAACAATGTTTGGCAAAATCGTTAATTTCAAATGAGAATTCGTTGCCAGCGGATGTGGTTAAGATTTGCTTTTCTAAATCCGCGGTGAATTCAACGCCAATTGAACTTTCTGTTTCTTGAAACAACAGGTCAACTTCTTCGGGTTTTAAACGGATCAGCAAAATACCGTTTTTGATACAGTTATTATAAAAGATATCCGCGAAACTTGAAGAAATAATTACCTTAAACCCAAAGTCCGCTAACGCCCAAGGAGCATGTTCACGGCTGGACCCACAGCCAAAATTATCGCGGGTTAATAAAATAGTTGAGTTGCGGTATTCCGGTTTATTCAGGATGAAATCCGAGTTTTCGATAGTCCCGTCATAGTCGGTGTACCGCCATTCGTGAAACAAATGAACTCCGAATCCGGTACGTTCAATTTTACGCAAAAACTGTTTCGGAATAATCGCGTCAGTATCCACGTTCGCACGGCCCAACGGTGCGACGATTCCTGTGTGGGTTGTAAACTTTTCCATTGTTATTCCTTTTTTAATCGCGAAACTACGCCAAACATTACGCGAAACTACGCGAAATTGAGTGTTAATTGTTAAAATAAGCTCGCTTGATATTT
>JAGLHE010000104.1 GCA_023143685.1 Candidatus Omnitrophota bacterium | reverse complement strand
CTTTGAAATTCCTATACTATAAATTATGTTTTTCCTTAAAGCTTCTTCAAGCGATTAAGCATTTCTTTATATACTTCCTCGTCGCGGCGCATGCCGACTTTAAGCACGAGAATTTTTATCTCTTTTTTCTTAACCTCATAAATAACGCGGTAATCCGATATCTTAAGTTTTCGATATCCTTTAAGATTGCTCCGCAGTGGAACACCGAATTGTTCTGGTGATGCGCTTAATTTTTTATAAATGGTTTTAAGGATAACTGACTGGTTTTTTTTATTAATTTTCTTGAAATCTTCAGAAACAACCAGCGGGTGAATTTTTATCTGCCACATTTTCGATGCCCTTATAATAAATCTTCGATGTCAATGTAATCGCGGTCTTTGCTTTTTTTGGCGCGGTCTTCCGCTATGAAACCCAGAACAAGGTCTTCGGCTGTTTCGAGAACACTCTGAAGGTGCTCATACTCCTCACTGGACATCAAAACCGCTTGTGGCTTATGTCGTTTTTCGATGATGACAAGCCCTTTGCGAGCCTTCTCCAGGATTTTTTCAATCCCTGAGCGAAATTCGGAAATTCCAACTAATGTGGTGTTTTCTTTAACAGTAAACATTGTTAACTCCCTTTTTGACAATCAAATGATTAATATATCCAGCATCTGTGCCACACTTAAAGGATATCATGTGTCAATTTAATTGTCAAATTAATGTACAAGTAAGAAGGCTTTTAAGCATGTCTTCGAATATCCGTAATCTTCCCTTCCACTGCTGCGATGGCAGCCATTTCCGGGCTGACCAGATGTGTGCGTCCGCCAGGGCCTTGACGGCCTTCAAAATTGCGATTGCTCGTTGACGCGCATCGTTGGCCCTCGTCAAGATTATCATCATTCATGGCCAAACACATTGAACACCCGGCAAACCGCCATTCACAACCTGCGTCGATAAATACTTTATCTAACTCTTCCTTCTCAGCCTGTTCACGCACACGCCCTGAACCGGGAACGATTAATACCTGCACATCGGCATGAACCTTTTTGCCTTTTATCACTTCAGCTGCAGCACGTAAATCCTCAATACGCCCGTTAGTGCAGGATCCGATAAATACAACATCAATCTTAATTCCGTCGATCGGTGTGTCAGGCTTTAAGCCCATATACTTTAAAGCGTTTGTTGCCGCGGTTTTTTCGACCTCATCAGGGAAACTTTCCGGATCAGGAACAGCAGCATCCACTGACGCGACTTGACCCGGGCTTGTACCCCAGGTTACTTGCGGTTTGATATCTTGTGCCTTTATTTCTAACGTTTTATCAAATACTGCGCCTTCATCACTGGCTAAAGTCTTCCAATACGCAATTGCTTTATCCCAATCGTCATTCTTAGGCGCATGGTCACGGCCTTTTAAATATTCAAAAGTTGTTTCATCAGGCGCGATCATGCCCGCCCGCGCGCCTGCTTCAATACTCATATTGCAAACCGTCATGCGGCCTTCCATTGACATATTGCGAATCGTGCTGCCGGCATATTCAATCGCGTATCCGGTTGCTCCGGCAGTACCGATCTGTCCGATGATAAACAAAATAACATCTTTCGGTGTAACGCCTTTAGCCAATTCGCCGTCAACTTTAATTAACATCGTTGGTGACTTTGATTGCTGTAGCGTCTGCGTCGCTAAAACATGTTCTACTTCAGATGTGCCTATCCCAAACGCTAACGCGCCAAACGCGCCATGAGTAGCTGTATGCGAGTCACCGCATACAATAACCATCCCTGGCTGGGTAATTCCCAACTCCGGTCCGATAATATGCACAACACCGTGGTCGGGATGGGCATAATCATACAACGTTACACCAAACTCTTTGCAATTATCCATTAACGCCTGCATTTGAACGCGCGAAGTTTCCTGCATCTTTGAAAAATCTTTTGTCCGCGTTGAAACATTATGATCCGTTGTAGCAAATGTCTTTCCCGGACAACGAACTTTTCGTTTAGAAACCCTCAAACCCTCAAACGCCTGAGGGCTTGTTACCTCATGAACCAATTGACGGTCCACGTATATCAGGGATGCCTCACCGTTTTGTCCTTCACGGACCACGTGGGCTTCAAATATTTTGTCGTACATTGTTTTCATTTTTTATATTCCTTTCTTAAACACTTACGTAATCTTATGTGTCCCGGATCAATTTTCTAATCACCGTCTGGAGGATTCCGTTGTTACGAAAATAATCGATTTCAACCGGCGTGTCGAGACGACATGTGACGGTAAATTCTTTTTTACTTCCATCTTTGGACGTTACTGTGACCTGGATATCCTGGCGCGGTTTAAGGTCTTCATTCACACCTTTAAAATCAAAAACCTCTTTACCGGTTAGCCCCAGAGATTCAGCTGACTCCCCTTCCTTAAACTCAAGAGGAAGAACACCCATACCCGCAAGGTTACTGCGGTGAATACGCTCGTAACTTTGCGCAAGAACCGCGCGTACACCAAGAAGCGCGATCCCTTTCGCTGCCCAGTCACGGCTCGAGCCTGTCCCGTACTCTTTGCCTGCCAAGACCATAAGCGGTGTCTTTTCTTCTTTATACTTTTGCGCGGCATCATAGATGCTCATTTTATCTCCAGTCGGCACATGAACCGTCCATGATCCTTCTGTGCCTGGCGCCATCTGGTTGCGTAACCGGATATTAGCAAACGTGCCGCGTGTCATCACGCGATCATTTCCTCGTCGAGAACCATAACTATTAAAATCCTTTTGATCAACGCCTTGTTCTTTTAAATATTTACCAGCCGGGCTATCCGGGGCAATCACACCAGCCGGTGAAATATGATCTGTTGTGATCGAATCTTCAACCTTAACAAGCACGCGCGCGCCGGCAATACCCTGAATCGTTCCTGCGTCTTTGCTCATATCTGTAAAAAATGGCGGTTCCTGAACATATGTACTTTTGTCATCCCAGTCGAATAATGAGTCCTCACCTGAGGTAATCTCATTCCAGTTTTCATTACCGGCACTGACATTCGCGTAACGTTTACGGAACGCTTGCGCAGTTACATTCTTTTCAACAATTTCCTTAACTTCTTCATGTGCCGGCCAGATATCTTTTAAGAAAACATCTTTGCCGTTTTTATCCTTGCCTAAAGGCTCAGTTGATAAATCAATATCCACGCGCCCTGCTAACGCAAACGCCACAACTAACGGCGGGCTGGCTAAATAATTGGCTTTGGTCAGCGGGTTAATACGTCCTTCAAAATTACGATTGCCGCTTAACACACTTGCAGCTACCACATCACTTTTTTGAATAGCAGCTGTGACATTTTCCGGTAACGGTCCGCTGTTGCCGATACACGTGGCACATCCGTAACCAACGATATGAAAACCTAATTGTTCCATAAATGGAATCAATCCAGCTGAGTCAAGATATTCTTCGACAACTTGTGAGCCTGGGGCAAAACTTGTCTTCACATATGACGGGACTTTCAATCCCTTTTCAGCCGCATTCCTGGCCAACAAACTCGCGCCAATCAAGACCGACGGGTTTGATGTATTTGTACAACTTGTAATAGATGCGATTACGACTGAACCGTTTTGTAATTTTTCACCATCTGTGCCGCTAACGTCTATTGATTTTGTTAAAGCCTCCCCTTCTAACCCAAAACCACGTTCTTTAACAGGCGCGGATAATGTCTGCGTAAACGATGTTTTCATATCTGATAATGCGATACGGTCTTGCGGACGCTTGGGTCCGGCCAAACTCGGCACAACAGTTGAAATATTCAATTCCATGACATCACTAAATTCCGGCGTAGCGTCACCTGGCGTGTAAAACATTCCTTGTGCTTTCATGTATTGTTCAACAGCATCAACTTCTTCATCTGTTCGGCCGGACATGCGGTAATAATTCAATGTCTCATCATCAATCGGGAACAATCCGATGGTTGCCCCATACTCCGGTGCCATGTTGGAAATCATCGCGCGATCCGGCAATGTTAACGCGCTTAACCCATCGCCAAAAAATTCCACAAATTTTCCGACGACACCCTTAGCGCGCAGCATTTGAGTTACGGTCAAAACCAGGTCAGTCGCTGTAACGCCCTCTGGTAATTGGCCGGTTAATTTAAATCCAATAACTTCCGGCATAAGCATGTAAATCGGCTCGCCCAGCATAACCGCTTCCGCTTCAATCCCGCCAACACCCCAACCAACGATTCCAATCCCGTTGATCATAGTCGTATGGCTGTCGGTTCCTACAAGGCTATCCGGATACAAGACATCTTTTTTTTGCAGAACGCCCTTGGCTAAATATTCTAAATTAACCTGGTGAACAATTCCGGTTGATGGCGGGACAACACGGAAGTTTTTAAAAACGTTCTGCCCCCACTTTAAAAATTTGTATCGTTCCTGATTTCGTTCAAATTCTTTATCAACATTAATCTTTAATGCGTCCTTTGAACCAAAGGCATCGATCTGGACGGAATGGTCAATAACCAAATCGCACGGAACTTGAGGGTTAATTTTATTGTAGTCGCCACCTAAATTTTTCATGGCAGACCGCATCGCTGCCAGGTCCACAACACACGGAACACCTGTAAAATCCTGCAAAATAACACGGCCCGGCTTAAACGCGATTTCAGTTGGCGCGGATTTTTTTGGCGTCCATTCACTTAATTTCTTGACATCCTCCATTGTGACAGAAAATCCATCACAATTTCTTAAAGCACTTTCTAAAAGCACTTTAATCGAAAATGGCAGATTTTGAGGATCTTTTAAGCCAAGTTCAGTAATTTCGGATATTTTATAAATTGTTTTATCCCCGGAAAGGGTTTTAATGGTTGTTTTGGTAATATCTGCGCTGGAACTGCTCATCGAAAAAACTCCTTAAAAAATAATATTAAAATTAATGAAGCGTATTATAAACCGGATAGAGTCGAATTTCAACTTGCTTTTTCAAGTTATCTGCGATACCCTGTTCTTTATTATGAAAGTATGTATTTTAAATCCATCTTTTGGCGATGACTTTGTGCGTGTGGCACGGTGGGCTGCAAAATCCCGTGGCCGCGTTCAACGCCATCCAGAATATCTTCTTACCGCAGCCCAGATATTGATTGATGCCGGGCATGACGTTTCTTTTGTGGAAGCAGCGGCCCGCAACTTTACTCCAGAAGAATCTTACAAGATTGTCACTGAATTCAACCCGGAATTACTGGTAATTCATGCGACAACACCTTCAATTTACAATGACATCGACCAGGTGCGTGAAATCAAGAAACGGACAGGATGCAAGGTTGCCTTTGTTGGTCAACATGTTAGCGCGGAACCTGACAATACCCTTGAAATCGGCAAGGATGTTGTTGACTACATTCTTCGGTCTGAATTCGATTACACATTGCGAGATATCTCGGCTGGAACAAACCCGAAAGATATCTTAGGTTTAACATGGCAGGATGGACAAAATGTCACACACAATCCAAACCGTCCAGCTTTAGATGTTAATGAACTTCCCTTTCCTGCCTGGCAGCTTATCAAACCGGAATGGTACCCGGATGCCGGAAAAGAATTTCCCTTTTTAACACTTATGACCGGTCGAGGCTGCAACCAGGCTTGCACATTTTGTCGTGACCCGCAACTTATGTATGGATACCGCCTGCGCAGCCGCACAGCTGAAAAAGTCGTAGATGAAATGGAATATGATTTAAAGCTTTACCCCCAGATTCGTGAAATCATGTTTGAGACTGATACCTTCGCGGCAAACAAGCAGCACGTCGAAGATGTATGCCACGAAATAATCAAAAGAGGCTTACATAAGAAAATTTGCTGGTCATGTAATACCCGCATTGATACGCCGTTAGAAGTTTTGCCATTAATGAAACGGGCGGGATGCCGGATGCTCATGACAGGATTCGAATTTGGATATGATGATGGATTTTATGCTGTGCGAAAAGGCCCGGTAAATGTTGAAATGGCCCGCAATTTTGCCAAACGGGCGTGTGAGTTAGGATTTATTGTGCACGGATGTTTCATGATCGGCGCTCCCGGTGAAACTCGTGATACTGCGCAACAAACGATTGACTTTGCAAAATCGATCCCCATGGATACCGTGCAGATTACCGGTGTTGCGGCTTATCCCGGGACAACGATTTACAAATGGGCAAAGTCTCATGGATATTTGCTCGCGAGTGATTGGCGGGAATGGCTGACCGCGGAAAAAGAACAAAAAACACTTTTAAATTATCCTCAGCTTTCTAATAAAGAAATTGATGAATTAATTGATAAAGGCCTGAAAGAATTTTACTTGCGCCCGAAACAGATGTTTAAAATGTTCATCTCGATTCGAAGCTTCGGGGATTTACTTAGAAAATTTTATGGCCTTAAAGCATTTGTAAATTATTTTGCCAGCAAAGTCCGTGGATCAAAGTAGTTTTTTCGTACTTCGTACTTTTTAAGTAACCGGTGAGTTACTGAGGGGCGAACAGTGCAAGGTATCCCGTGCTCAAACATCTTCGCTTCGCTTCGAAACTGCGCGTGGGACACCTCACACCATTCCCCCCTCAGTAACTCGCCGGTTACCTTTTTAAAATTTATTCATTTGACAGCCTGTATGGCTTTTGATATATTTTTACAAGATTTTATCAACCTAATTTCCAGGAGGAAATAAAAATGGCCCATGTAGTATGCGAACCTTGCTTGAAATGCAAGTACACAGATTGTGTAACTGTTTGTCCTGTTGATTCGTTTCACGAAGCAGACGAAATTCTTTACATCGATCCGGAAACATGTATCGACTGTGGTGCTTGTGTTCCTGAATGCCCGGTTCAGGCAATTTATTCAGAAGATGAAGTTCCTGAGAAATGGCAAAGTTACATTAAAGAAAACGCGGAAAAAGCTGCTGATTTGCCTGTCTTAACAGAGAAGAAAGAACCGTTGGCAAAGGACTAATCGCTAAACAACGCGAAACTTTACGCTAAACTACGCGAAAAAACCCTGCATCACTTGATGCAGGGTTTTTTGCATAACGTAGCAATTACGACGAGATTCCTTGCCTGGTGCGGCTCTAATTCAAAATTCGGGTTTAGCGTTGTTTCGCGTAATGTTTAGCGTTGTTTCGCGACTCCAAATAAAACGGATTAAAACCTGTATCCACAAAAATAACCCACCCTGTTGAAGCAAGGCTTAAAACCTCCGGGCTATGCGAATTCCAGCCAAACGGTATCCATCCTCGTCGGGATGAATATGAATATGCCGCCCTGTCTTCACCTAAATCTGTCCGCAAAAACTCAATCCCTTGCCGCATAGTATCGGCATCTGCGTATGATTCATCAGCCCACCGGGGATGGTCATGCCGATAATGGTCACCCACCAAACGTGCCGCTAAAATAGCCCCAGCCGTCCATTCTACAGAAACGCGGTCATGCTCACGGATATAACCGACACCTACTAAATTCTTGCCCGAGTCATAAACCCCTGACAACTGTTTCGCATTTTTCCAAACACGATAAGCAGTTCCCTCCCCAAACCATTCATCAAATTTTTCAGGGCCAAAAGCTGCCAGCCCCCACGTCTGCACATCCAACGCAAAATGTTCGTTATTAGCCATCCACTGCCCATTACAAAAATTTAACCCTTGATAAAAATAATTTTCATTCTCATCCCAGACACTTTTAAAATATTCTTCAATTCCCTGCATCGCATCTTTGTAAATTGAATTTTGCGTAATCTCATAAAGCATACCAAACGCGCCATACCAGGAAATATTATTTTCACTCGAAATTTGGTTGTACCACCATTCGCCTTGTTTTAAACTCGAATCCTGAAAATCCGTTGGATTACGGAATGTCCCGATCGGCGCCATCCGGATACCACCATTTTCCGCCTGCAACAACAAAGCAGCCCTCGCAATTTCCTCGGCGAGCAGAAGCTCCACAGTCTGCCCTGTCGCCGGATACATTTTGCGATATGGGTCGTAATATTTTTGATGATAAAGATGCAGGGCTGCCATTACAACCCAGGCGTTTTCTCCTGCAACCGGCTTCCAGTCTTCCCAATGCACGGTCGGCCATGTTGGAAATCCATCAAAATGTGTTTTTCCGTCTAAAGGATCAGACGTATTGTAACGTCCGTTCGCGTTAATGATCCGGAATATGAATCCTCGTTTTCCTTTATCATTTAAATCAGACGAAACAGCATAAGGATCATCCGGGTCATAAATAAAGGAATTCATCGGATATCCCGCGCGGATATTAAACAAATCACCCAGCTGTCCATCCCAATAAACTTTAAGCGGATGCGCTGCAAGCGCAAAATTATCATTCCCCCCAAGCAGGGATAAAACAATTTGTCCAACAGCCCCGTCGTAAACAATAAGCCCTTCATCGACGATGACACGCTCGATAATGCTGGGGACTGAATCAGCGTGCCCCATTTCCTGAAAAATTTGATCACGTTTTTGTGCAGGGATGTAAAAACTTAATGGCATATTTGTTTCTTTACTAACATTGGCCTGAATCCACCGGATAAGTTTTTCGTCAAAGGGTTTCGGCGCAGGCTCAGCACTAATCCGTGCCCCTAGGGGCACGGATCTACCCTTACTTTGCGATGTTGTAATAAATCCAACATGAGCGGGAATTGATCTTGTGTGGGGATTGGCCGCGACAAATGACGGAAAGACCATTCGGGAACATAATGCAAAAACGACAAGATACGAGAGCTTTTTCATGTTTCTCCATTCTTGTCTGGCAGCATTAAAAAGCCCTACGAAAATTTTTCGCAGGGCTTTTTAAGTTAACGAAATTATGAACTTCATCTCAGGGGGAGCCAGAGAAATAGTTCCAATTACGATAGCCAGACAACCGTGTATCACAAAATATGTGATCTTTAGGCTCAGCGGCTTTGTGCCC
This sequence comes from Candidatus Omnitrophota bacterium, assembly GCA_023143685.1. Taxonomy (GTDB): domain Bacteria; phylum Omnitrophota; class Gorgyraeia; order Zapsychrales; family JANLHA01; genus JAGLHE01. Next base: position 19,438 of record JAGLHE010000104.1, on the reverse strand, counting down.
TGCTCTTTCGAGCAGTTTACCTTTTGATTTATTCACTAAAGGATAGCATGCCAAATAAACAGAATTCAAGCGGCTGCGTAATAAATGTAAACATCTGAAGAATAATAATTTACAAAACTTCTAATGCTTAGCCAAACGGCACATCAGACTGATATGTTTTGCAACTGCCTGGTACATAAAGATTTAAAATTTTGGAAATAAAAAGGAAGCGCTTTCAAAAAAAATAAAAAAAACTTGGCATCTAAAAATGAAGATTTTAAAATAAATTAATCAAGTTTTGCTACAAGGCGGGCTCTAAAATCTGAAGGATCTGAAACACTGTTAAAACTTAAATCAATATCCACATCTACTCCGTCGACATCTATCCCTAAAAGCATCGGGATGCTCGGAACCGGGGTAATGTTAATAATCACAGGCAAAAAGCCCTCGATATTCATATTATGAATGGGCTGTTGCGGTAGCGGCAATGGTACGCCATTTCCGTCGCGCTTAATCTGCAGCTGATCCCTGACAGCCGTAAGATCAATACCCCCGACATCTCCATTGTTAATTGCTGACGCCTGGGTGCCGGTTACCGGCGAAGAGGTTAATTCTGACGACACCTGCTCACGACGTTCCAGAGCATCCTGTGCCCACCCCAAAATTTCAGCATGCATTTCATTTAATAAATCCATATCAAACATGTCTAACCCTTTTGTCTCTTCATGAAAAAGATCTAACCGATAATTCCAGCCTAAAGCCGGCAAAGCACGCATAGTCTTATCAGAGGGCGTTAAACCATCCTCCACATGGAAAGCCCACAATATTAAATACGAAGTGTCTAGTGATGAAAAATATGATTTCATAAACGTTTCAAACGTAATATGTGCATCAGGCATGATAAGGTTAAGTTGTGAGTTCGGCAACACATCCATCAGCTTGATTAACGTTGCGATCATATTTTGAATCCCTCGCGTGCTCATATGATGATTAAAAAGCAACATTTCATCATTTTTATTTAAGGCGGGGCTCCTTGAAATAAATGTATTGTATGACATAAATTCTTCATTATCCGCTTCTTCACCTGTTATTAAAATATCTTGCGGGTGTAAAGTACTTTTAAATAATTCTTTATTCTGTTTAATTGCTTCCGCGCGTCCTCTTTTCTGCATTATCATATTTATTAATTCAGAAGCTGTAATCAGGGCACCCTCTTTCACCTTGTTCTGATTCTTAAGAATACGTGAAAATCGTTTTCGCAATTTTACAAGGCCCGCGTCTGTTTTTAGCAATTGAGGAAGCTTTACTAAACGGTGCGGCGTTAAAACACGATTAAAAATTAAAACAGGAATAATGCGAGGATCAAGCGTCATATTTTCAACAGGCTGAACCTCCCCTTTTCCATCCGGCACTTTTTTAAGCAAACGGTATGATAAAAACTGCACGAAATCATCCCGCTGTTCACCTAATTTTTCCAGGCTACTTAATGTTGCTGCCGCTTCATCCACAACTACAAAACCTTCATACTGAAAATGACGTTGTTTTTCTTTATCTTGAAACGTACCCGCACCCTTGATCCCCAGCCATGTGCCATCGGGGAGCGGAAAATATACCTGACGCCCGTTGGCCACAGGATGCGCAGGATTCAATGTATCCAAGGTGGAACGATCTGTTGCGCCAATAAAGACCTTCCCTTTCCCTTTTTCCAAAACCATTTCCGCGACATCAGCATCACCAGCAAGATACCCGCTGTATTCATTCATATACGCTAGTAGTGTTTTATTACCTATTTTTTCTTGAACGAGTTCGCGTGTCTCTGCAACATCTTCAATATTATCCATCGCATTTTCAGGCAAAGATTGCATAAAAACCGGGCGTAGAGATGGATCATCTAATAACGCGAACTGAATTTCTTCAGAAAATACGTTCAACAAATGCGGATATTTTGACAGCCCTTCTTCTTCCACATAAGCTGACCATCGTTTCATAAATTCTTCTTGCGACAACTCATGCGCCAAAAGATTATTTTCCTGATCAACAACTTTGATCGGTGAAGAAGCCAAAGTATTCGGTGAATTATCCGATGGGATGACTTTCCAATAACTCATTTTTTGTGAACCTGCATCACCCTCAACAAACATTCTTTTAATAATTTTTACAATAGCCTCAAAATCGTAGTTCTCGCGAAAATTTTGCAAAGATTTGTCAGAATCGTTTTCTTTTAATACAGCTAAAGCATGCCCAACAGTCGCATTCGGCGTTCTTGTGACAATATCAGCGATTATCGGCAATAGGGTTATCGCTGCTTTAACTTCAGGATCCAGCGATTGAATCACAAATCTTCCTTGCATAAAATCTAAAAGCGTTTCGATTTTATAATTGTCTACAATTCGTTGTAATCGCAATCTTCGCACGTCGTTTTCGCCATGAAATGCTTTTAGAATATCATCAATAGTAAATATCTCATCTGTTGAAAATTTTGTGGAAATAATAAACCACAACTCCTTTGCCGACCGATCAGCAGCAAGGATTTCTGGAGACAACGTGTCACGGACACTTTTAAATATGTTGTTCCGTTCTAAAATATTGTAAAGTTCATGTCGCCAAAGGGTTCTTACTCCCAAGTCAATGGTTTCGTTAATAACGATTTCCGTGAAATCATCTCCTCCATGCATTGAATTTAAAATTATTTTTTCAGCCTCAGCCGTAGTTAATGCAGGATGGGTTGAAAGAGAAATCCACGTTTTATTTAATCGACTCACAAATTCATCTATTAACGAAGAATTTGTGAGTAATAATTGAATTCGACTTTTTAATGCTCCATCCTCATCCCTAAACAAAAATTTATCTTTTTCTAATTGTTCTTGAACAACACTTGGTGTTGTTCCCAAACGTTTCGCTAAATCTTTTAGAATTTTTTCAACATCAAACAGTTTTTCTGCAAGATATTCGTTAAGTTGCAACATAAAATATTCATCTGTCGCATACTTTGTATTCTTTGTAATCCCTGTCACCAAAGACTGATACTCTGTTTTCAAACTCACTGATTGTTCTTTATCGAAACCGTAAGCCTTGTATAAATATTCTTTCATTTTGTCAAAAATATCTTGATTTCTTTGACGATCCGCAAAGCTTTCCTGTGCATCAATCGCGGCCTGGATTTGATCATAAGTAATGGGTTCATCCAAAGATGCCCCTTCAATTAACAACTGTCGAATTGTCGGATCACCGCCAAAATCAGGAGTAAGACTTCTTCCAACTGCTGACTTACGGTGATCAACCGCAAGAATCATGAGTTTTAAAATCTTTTCTTTGTTCTCAGGAGCTGTCCATGCATCTAGATATCCCATGAAATCTTCAAAAGGAATATGCGCAAGGGTATCACCTGATCCCTGGACTGGTGAAGAAACAGATTTTAAGGTATCCTCATACACTTGCGTCATCATTTTTTCTGCTTTGGCAAAGTCACCTGCATGCATATCCAACGCTTCAGGAAAACCCGCAAATGCTTTTGAAATGGCTTTAAATCTTTCAACAATCTCCGGGCTCATAAATTGATATGCTTCTTCTAAAAGCGGCAATTTGGGGTTAGGCCTTTTTAAAAATTCTGCGGCAAGCATATCATTATGAAAACTTTCCTGTTTTCCTAAAGTCGTCAAAAAGAATCCATAAGTATCTTTTACCATACCTTCCGGTGAAACAACATTAACACCCTCTGTCAGATTAGTGAGTTCATATGCCCAGCTTTTAATCATATCAACTGTAGCCTTAAAATCATAAATAGCATACCCGTTAAATTTATCAGCATACTCTGAGAAAAGCGGTGCTTCACGAAGTACAAAATCAGCAGTTTGAGTGCTTGCCTTATTAATCCTTTCAAGAATTTCAAGATAGTCAGAGTAGGGGCCCACAAGTTTTCCCGTTTTATCCTGACTGTCTTCAAATGGATAATCACTTCGCGTTATGATCGCCCTGGCGATTAGGAATTCTTGTTCCGTCCAGCCCAACATTTCTTTTAAAAATGAATGCCCCTTTTGACCTGTAAGAGATACCTCACCACTAAAATCCTTTTCCAGCAATTTTAATGTCGCTGAGACACGCGCCGGAGTGTTCTCAGCACGAAATGGGTCAAAGTCATGCAACAGGCCAATATGGTAAAGCAATACCGCCTGGTCTTCGGATAACCCGCGTGCTTTAGCAAACAAATATGCCATGAGCGCTGTATTAATAGAATGATTGATGTCATGATAAAATTCAGACGGATGTTGGCTCACAAACCATACCGCTTTCGCGAAATTGTTAGGGATATCCCGCGTTATGGAATCAAAATCAAGAATAGGCGATGAAGCCTCGCCATCCTGTTTCTCCAAAATTCCCTTATTGGGTTTCCTGACAGTCACATAAATGGCATATCCGTTATCTTCGTCATCGTAAATATCATCTTCGCCAAATAAATCTTTACTAGATACGATTTCATAGACAAGGGCAAAATCGTTATATTTTTTGAGATAATTTTTTGCGCGATTAACATGGCTCATGGGCAAAACAAGGCGCATCACATCAACATTCTCGTCCGGGAGTAATTTTCTCAATTTTTTAAGCACTAACGGCTCGATTTCTTCTCGAGTGTTACTATCTTTAATAGCTTTATTCAATAACGCCACCAGGGCAAAACTTGTCGCGCCAGTGAGCAGAATTTCCTGTATGAGTATCGGACTGCTTGAGGAATCTTCTTCCCGCTCTTCCTTTTTCTCCTTCAATACCCATTCCATATGACCCAGGCTAGAACTAGGGATAGAATAACTATCATCACGACGTATTTCTTGTCCACTAACATCTGAACGTCGTCTATTTGAGAATTTCCAATACAAGACCCCAATTACGCCAACACCCAGGCCAATTAAAACAGGATCAATGAAATCAACTGGACTACTGGAATTATTGTTGCCCACATCTTTCAATACTGACGAAATTGGGAATTCTGGGCCACTCATTTTCCGCGCAGAGGATGAAGCTAAGGCTACCGGTCGAATCTTGTCACGTTGATTCTCGTGCAGATTTTCAAACAAATTTGTTTTTACCAGGTGAATATTAGCGGCTGGTGTTGAAGCCGGCAAAGATGATTTTACCAGATTTTGAAGAATAGGTGAAGATGCGACAGTATTATCTTTAATAACATTAAGCGTATTTTTTAATGTACTCTTAAATCCTCCAGAAAAATATTTACGGGGAATAATTTTCTGTGTATTCGGATCAACATCTTCTTTGATGTAATTGTACACCCCTTTTTTAAAAGCAGTCAGATATTGATTGTAAATTTTCTGATTAATATTTTTATCACTAACATCAATCCCTTTTGTTTTATTCTTATCCGCGTAAATTTGTCCAAGAAGGCTTTCACGCAAAGCCTGTTTATACCAACTCGCCAGGATCAGGGAGTTACAAATCTGACGGAGATTCGCAAAAGTCTCACCGCCATTAACTTCTTTTTCAATTTCCGGCACAATAATTTCTCTAATTATTTGTTGAGTGATTGTGCCGGGGACAGAACCTTCTCTGGATGGATTTTGTGAACTGTCCTCTGCTCTCTGTCTTCTGCCCTCTGTCTTTTGTGCAAGATAGTCCTGATCAAGCATAACTTTCAAATGGCTTTTAACAACAAACGCGCTGTTATCATGTTCATACACAACCACATCTTCCGGAACGATCCAGACCTTATTAAATGTATCCACAGGAATTTGAGTTGTTCCAAATTTTTCATAAACGCGTTTATAAACACGATTCCAGAATTTCCGGCCGATGGCATCTTCAGGATACATTAATGACGAAGTAAGCTGTTTGAGAAGATAATCTTGCGCAAGCAAGTCCCTGCCCATCTCTGTTTCGCCAAATTCATCAGGGATAATACGGTCTTTTTCATATGGGGACAGGTTTACCCAGATATCCTCTTCCGGGACAGTTAAGGCAGCTAAAAAATATTTGATTAATTTGTTTGATTCCGTCTCCAGGGCTTTGCCAGCAAGTTTAGAGTCGCCGGTATCAACGATAAAGTCAAAAGCGAGCGGGTTGTCAGGATAAACTGTAATCCCTTTTAAATGGGACGGGACATAACCCTGGGACACATAAACCATTTGCCCTGGTTCCGGAAGATTTAAGACACTCTTATTCGCATCTTGACCACTCAAGGCATAAGCTGTTCCTGCCGGCAAGGCACAATTTATCGCAAACACAGCCGCAACTAAAGCTGATAATATACGCGTAGATAAACGCCCGGATTTGGTCGTTGCGATATTCATAATTTTAGTGTATTTAAAAGGATAGTGATATTTGAACAAATGTGCGGGTATTCTTAAAACCCTGCCTTAATTTTTAGAGTATACCACAGTAGAACCCTAAAAAACAAGGTGCTGAGAAATTCTGAAAAATTCCGGGAAATTTTTCGCAGTGCGGAGTTTATTTTTTACCAAACCATTTTTTTTCCTGCTTCTTTTGTTCTTGCTCCCGCTTTATTAACTCCTGGGCACAAAATTTAACATATCGACGCTCATCATCACCCAAAGGCTCCTGAATCCGTAAGCCCATAATGAATTCGGACATAAGATAAGCTTCAAAATACGCATTCTGCACCCAGGCAACTTTGACACGCAACTTTAGTGTCTCGTTATTGGGCAAGGTGAGCGCTATGAGCATATGATGTCCGACTTTCAATTGTTCCCGACAACACAAACGAAACCCGGTCGCACTGATATCAATGGTCGTGCCCAAAGAAATACTCGCACATTTTGGCGTAATTTTAAAACTAACAGGAAGGTCTATTTCAAATCGTGTACAACGACGTTTGTCTCGACTCATAAACCTAAATCCTTATGATGGTTCTTTACAGTATAGAAAAGTATAAAACAGGCAACCATACTTTCCTACACGTCAGCTAAAGAAGAAGTGAGCGTTCAAAATTAACAAGCGAACTTTCTTGTATTTGATCATATTGTATACGTAATTTTTCGAATAAACAAGATGTAGTCGGGATTTTCCAGAAAATCTGCGCCGAATTTTAAACAAAAGAAGGGTTCCCTCTTTCCCGGGAAGAAGGAACCCATCTTCTTTAAGCTGACAGAAGGCCAATCACCCCCTGGTGGACCATCTCACGTGATCGCCAGCTTAGAATCAATAACCCCGATAAGCTTCAATCGGCGGCGTGTACAATGAACCGGCCTTTTCAACCAGACGAATGAATTCTGCACGGTATCCCCATCGGTCCTGGCCACGCGCCTGACGCGCCCGCTGTAAAACATTATTCATTGTGGCACCTGCCTTATACTGAGAATCACGCAACAACAATCCAAATTCAGCAACCGCAGAAGCCCATTGCAAATTATTAGATGGCCGCGAAAACATCCCGCCACCTTTAATCTCACCACGTTGTACTACTTTAGTTATTAAGTTGCTACTGTGTTCAGCCGGTTTTTTATATCGCAACTTAACAGTCATAAGATCGTTACTATGTACAACTTTTTGCTTTTGATAAACCAACGGGTCAACACCAGCGCTTGGTGTTGGCTCATAAGAATCCGCGGGAATAATTTCATAAATGGCTGTCACCGTATGACCGGAACCTAACTCCCCTGCATCTTTCGTATCGTCATTGAAATCTTCTTTTGCCAGGATACGATTTTCATAACCGATCAAACGATACGCCTTAACTTGTGACGGATTAAACTCGATTTGAATTTTTACATCTTTAGCAATGGTTAACAATGTTGACCCCAGCTCATGCACCAACACTTTCTGCCCTTCTTTAAGCGTATCAATGTAGTAATAATTACCGTTGCCTTTATCCGCGATTTTCTCCATTTTGGAATCTTTGTAGTTACCTGTCCCGAAACCAAGAACAGTTAAAAACACACCGGTTTTCCGTCTTTCTTCGATTAAACGGGTAAGTTCATTATCATTGCTGATACCGACATTAAAATCACCGTCCGTCGCTAAAATCACACGATTATTTCCGTTAGGAATGAAATTTTGCTGAGCAACATTGTACGCTAACTGAATCCCTGCGCCGCCGGCAGTTGAACCACCGGAATGCAAACGGTCAATTGCCTGCAAAATCGTATGTTTTTGATGACCAGGTGTAGCTGGCAAAACAAGCCCTGCGGATCCCGCATATGTCACGATCGAAACAGATTCTTCCGGACGCAATTGCTGGACCATCATTTTGAATGCCTGTTTTAAAAGTGGCAATTTGTCGTTGCTACTCATAGATCCGGACGTATCTATCAAGAAAACCAGATTACTTGGCGGTGTTTCATGGCCGCGCAACTCTTTGCCTTGAAGCCCTACCAAAGCGAGCTGATGATTAGTGTTCCATGGGCAAGGCGCAACTTCTGTGTTAATAGAGAACGGATCACTGCCTTTTGGCTGAGGGTAATTGTATACAAAGTAGTTAACCATCTCTTCGATGCGCACTGAATCTTTTGGCGGGAGCTGGTTTTGATTAAGGAATCTACGTACGTTGCTGTAAGATGCAGTGTCTACATCAATAGAAAAGGTTGATAACGGATTTTCATAAACACCTAAAAAAGCGTTCTCATAAATGCGGTCATATTGTTCTTGTGTTGGGGGTTGATAGATCTCTATCCGAGGAATAATTTTAGCAACATCACCTTTAGAACTGTACCCCTGTTCCAGAGCGATGGTCGTGTCATCGCTGCCGTAATAATCTACACGTTCCTCTCCAGCTTTTCGGGCGTAAGGATCATAAAAAGGTTTTGAAACACGAGAATCTGAACGCAGAGCTTCCATTCTTGGCATTGCGTGCGGAGAACTTCCTGCAGCAGCGTTCATTTCTTCTTTAGCTGGTGCAGCACCCCAATATTCAAAGACAGCATTGTCTATTATACTATTCATTGTCGTTGGTGTTTTTTCTTCCGGCAAACGCTTATCTTTGCTTTTCAGAGCATACGGAGAATAGCTGGATTCTTCTTTCTTCCGGCTTACTGACTGTTGCATATCACCAGTCGCACGTGTACGGCTTTTCCCGATATATGATGGACGCGCTTGTTGCTTTACTACACTTTTCTGGCTAACGCCATCATAATTGCTTTCAAGATAATACGGTTCATATTGAGCTGCTGTTCCTAACTGCGGTGTGTTCTTTGTTAAATACGAAGAAGCATCACGAACGCGCGCTTGAATCGATCTTTTGGTATACACCTGCATCGAAACAACGCATACAATCACTGCCATTGCAACAGTAGCTCCAATCGCCATCGGTTTAATAGTTGATTTTTTCATGATTCGTTCCTCCCTTTCTTTGTACGCATTAAACGTTTTTCTAATGCCTTGTTCAAGATCAGGAGAAAGGGTTTCGTCCGTCCAGGACCCCAGAGAAGAAGAGAGTTTTTGCACGTCCTGCCAATAAGCATGGCAATCCGCGCATTCTTTGATGTGAGCCTCTACCTGCGCTTTTTCTTCAGGTGATACAGCCTCATCAAAATATGCAGAAATCAGTTGTTTAAATTCAGTATGATCAGCCATCATTATCCCCCTTGATAAAAGACGGCAACTCGTTTCGTAAAGCTTCTCGAGCGCGGTAAATCAAAATTTTTACGTTTTCTAAAGAACATTCCATAATATCAGCAATCTCGGCATACCCTAATTTGTGATATTCACGCAAAACAATCGCTTCTTTCTGCATTCGCGGCAACTTATGAATCGTTTTACGTACAGCTGCCGCGGTTTCTTGTTTTATTAATTCCTCTGGCGCAAGACTCCCAGGGTCAGGGACATCCCATTCCTCATATTGGCCTGCATCATTTTTTAGAAACCAGAGTGAAATCATTTTTTTACGTTTCCTTATCTTTGAGATCGCGGCGTTGTACGCGACCTTGTACAGCCAGGTTTTGAATTTTGCTCCTGGACGAATCTCGTACTTTTTAGAGAACACAGACACAAAAACATCAGATACCACATCCTCAGCATCAGCCCGGTTGCCTAAAATACGCAGGGCGAAGTTTAGGATAGACGATTTGTAGCGTTGAAAGAGTATTTCTAACGCTGTGTCTTCGCCCTGCATATAGGCTGATATCAATTGTTCGTCTTGTCTATCCATTCTTCTTCTCTACTTTCCCTCTCTCCATTCGTTCTAACGTGGATAAAAGGAAAAAGTTACAATTTTTTTGAGAAAATAATACAGGCCCCTACTATATAATCAGACTCCCATGCTGCGTAAAATAAACTCGTTTGTTGTTTTTGATCGCTCGTAACTATTTACAGAAATACCCCAAAGGAATGTTTACAAAAAACGCAATAAGTCCTGTGGTTTGATATGGATATTGGTGGATTATGTTGAGCATCGAAAATGGCAATTTGTCTAAGAATTTACTGTTCAATATATCATTAAAAAAAGCCACCGTCTAGTTCTTTAGAAATGAAGTGTGAAATGAAATGCGAAGTCCGGGGTACGAGGCACGAAGTGCAGGTTGGGGAGGATAACATTTCTATAGTGGCCGACCTCTGTATCGGCCGTTATTGATGCGGACAAATATGGCATGGGTATTTCTACGTTTTGCAGTCAGACGCAGAGGTCTACCTTTGCAAACTAAAAATATTAAACCTCTTCTCTTTCTTTCATCCAAAGCTTATGCTGATACTTATCAATCAGGCTCAAATCCATTGAGTTATCCGCTGTCCTCTGCTGTCTTTCATCTGTCTTCTCATCAACATCCATACCTAAAAACATCGGCACACTGATTGGCGCAATATTGATAATCACCGGAAAGAATCCCTGGATATTCATGTCCTGAATCGGCTGTTGCGGTAATGGGAGCGGTATACCGTTTCCATCACGCTTGATTTGGAGGTCAAGGAGATCAGGGTTCAGGTCGATACCACCGACGTTTTGGTTACTGGTATCTGGTGTCTGGTATCTGGCAAGCGAATCGTCGCCCGTTGCACGTTGTTCGTTGCGCGCATTCACTGGCGAGCTGGCGGTAAACTTCGCAAGCACATCTTCTTCAGCCTTCTTTAGAATATTAGATAAAGTAAAATCTTCATTTAGACTACCGTTATCATAGTAAAACGGTAGTCTAAGAAAACTAAATAAAACTGTATCCGCATCATACCTAAAGAATTTGATAGAACATTTATGCTTTTTAAAAATATAGCGCTGTTCATCGTAGCTTTCTTGAAGTTCAATTAAATTCTTATCATCAGATTCTGCGGCTATCCTTAAATCTTTGAATATCTTTTTAATCGCGAATTTATCAACAGCTTGAACAACCGCCTTGGCTTCATTAAGTTCAAAATGTTTTTTATTAAGGAATTTCTGGCTCTCCTCACTGCTTTCGCTCAAGAATGCTGCTGCGGCCTCCAGCCAAAGTTTTGATAAAGGATATCTATCAGCAAATTCTGCAAATCCATTTTGTCCTTCCCCTTTTTTTTCTAATCCCTTCGCAATAGTGGATCGCATCAAGCCAAATTGGTTACCGAATTCATTTGAATCCATTAACGACCATTCCAAAAAGAAGCTCGACTTAACCATCAACTGCACATGTTGCGGTTTATCTTGAGTAATTGGAGTAAAAAGTATTTTAAGCGTTTCTAAAGCCGCCGCATAGATTACCTGTGAATCTACAACCTGTGAGCTGGCGGCTGCCTTAAAATGCTCGTTAACCAGAAGTTCTGCCATGCTTCGCAAGCTTGTCCAATTTTCTGAAAAAGTTTCAGCCATCGGCAGGTCAATTCTTACGGATTGCTGGTCTATCTGCAGAGTAAACGTATGTGTGTTTTGGTTCCCCTTGCTTTTAAGGGTGTGCCCATCTTCAAAGAAAGCAATTCTTATTTGTTTCGCTTTGTTGATATGTGAACCTGTTCGGGCAAGAGTTGCAAGAATATCCAAAACTTTTTTAGTCTTATTCTTAGAAAGAAATTTATATCCAACCGGTGAACTGGATTGTTCCGTGTCCAGGGCGATCTCGTTGCGCGAAAAAGTCTCTGCGATATCAAAAACCTCTTTAGCCTGCGCCCGTAAACTTTCCACCAATTCCTGAGTATGACTGGCAAGGTGCGGCCTAAAATTATCCAGATCTTGTTCCATCTCATCTGCCTGCGCTAACAACTCATTTCCTTTTTTAATCCAGAATCTTCGATTTTCAGCATCTTCGTTGCTTACTGACTTTTTCTCATCTACAATTTGCGCGCGCAAAATGTTTATTTGAGATTGATCAAGATTTTTCTTGTTTTCGTTTAGAATTTGAAACGCCGCATCGCGCACAATAGCCTCTTCATCATCTAACACTTCAAACAATGCAGCTACAGCTGTTGAAAAATGTGTAAAAGTCCCCAACTTTTTAACCGCCGCAAAACGGACAGAAGCAACAGGGCTTTTTAATTTTCGTTTGTTTCCCCAGATAGTTTCGTCTAGAAAATATTCCCATGACTTTGAACCCGCAACCATCGTCCCGGCACCTAATATGCTTATCACAAAGAATCCTGTAACCGGGTCAGCTTGTTGGAAAAACTGGACAACTTCGCTAGCTACTAATTTAAAAAGCTTTTCTGACCCCTCCGAGAAATCCAAAATAGCCGCACCTGGCAATGTAGCGACACGTCCTTTTGAAACAGTAAGAGGCTCACCCTCCGGTGATTCATTTCTTAATGGTGTATGACGCACATTACTCTCAACATCTGAATCGTGCTTGACACCAACCGTGCTCGCAAGGGCATCTATTGATGACGAAGTAATATCTGTGGCTTTGATCCCACCGTTTTTAATAAACGCGATGATAGCGTCGCCCGGTATTGCGCGGTCTTCCTCGTCGCGATGCAGTACGTTTAATATTATCTTCATTTGATCAGGTGGAAGCTTTTCATTGGTATACGCTAACAAGTACGGTCGTGATCGTTCCGACAATGAATAAACTTTGATCGCCTCGTTAACAAGCTTTTGCTTGGAAGATAAATCATTTTGTTCAATTAATTTTTTCTGCGCTTGAGCGATTGTATCCTGGATCGCGGGACTTGAAGTGTTTGGACTAATTTCAACAGGGGCCCATGTCACATTCTGATGTGAACCATTCTTTGAGACCGGGCTGGAAATTTTCTGTTGGACAGCATACGACTGATTAGAGAGTTGACGGGTTTCAAGATTTTTTGGCATCACCTCAAGCCCGCCTGAAAAATATTTGCGCGGAATAATCTTTTTTGTTTCTTCGTCGAAATCTTCCTTGATATAGTTGTAAACACCTTTTTTAAAAGCTGTTAAATATTGATCATAAATTCTTTCTTTTGTTTTCGGATTCTCTGTATCGATCCCTCTTGTTTTACCCTGATCCATGTACACTTGCCCCAGAAGACTCTGCTGCAAATTCTGTTTATACCAGGCAGCTAAAATCATTGAATTAAACATCTGTCGCAAGTTCGCAAAATTTCTACCTTCATTAACCTCTTTTTCCAGCTCAGGGATGATGATTTCTTTTATTATATTCTGAACGGTATCTTGGGGCTGGTGATTGGTATCTGGTTTTTCGTTACCCGTAGAGCGTAGCCCATTGCCCTCAGACAAATAATCCTGCTCCAGCATCACCTTCAAATGCCGCTCCCCAATAAAAACCGTATTTTCATGCTCATAAACAACTGCCTTATCCGGAATGATCCATACTTTATTAAATGTATCCATCGGGATCTCGGTTGTTCCGTACACCTCTTTCGCCTTTTTATGTACACGCTGCCAAAATTTGCTGCCCAACTCATCTTCCGGATACATCAGCGAAGCTGTTATCTGCTTTAACAGATAATCCTGTGCCAACATATCCATACCCATCTCAGTTGAACCTAAACTTTCAGATGTAATACGATCTCTCTCATTTGGTGACAAGTTGACCCATAATTCTTTTTCTGGAATCGTTAAAGCTGCCAGGAAATACTTAATCATCTTATCCGCTTCCCTACGCAAGACATTACCTTGTAAATTGTCATCTCCTGAATCAATAACAAAATCAAACATCAGAGGATTTTCCGGATGAATCGTAAGCCCACGTACGATAGCCGGTGTAAATCCAGCGCTTAAAGGAACCATTGATCCGGGAACCGGCAGATTCAGAATTGTTTCTTGTTCTACAGACGCACTAAATGCGCTTGGCGGCATCACAAGGCTGAACGTAAATGTAAAAGCAATAAATGCAGATAGGATACGATGAATTGGGCTTGTTTGCCGCTTTTCGAGATAGATGATCATACGTACAACTCCTGTTTTTATATTATAAAATGTACATTTTTAGCCCAAAATTGCGAAAAAGACCTGTATCGTGTGTTTTTCAATGAATTCTTGAGCTAAGGCAGCTCAAACTACAAAAGATGCAGAAAATACGGCAAGAAACCGATTTCCAGAAGGTAATTAACAAAATATAACATATTATAAGGGGAAAAATCAAGGGGTCGCATGGAAAAAATCGCGTACAACGTGCACGCAAAGAATCTGTCCCTTTAATCTTTAAACGGATCATACTCATTTTCCCCAGCCATGGCAACTCCGATTGGAGTTAAAGTATGAAGAATTTTGATAGTTTCGGTATGATTTTCTAAAATTTCAGGAAGGCGTTTGTAACAATGCGGGGATTCATCTGTGCCAGCGCCACGCAGCATGACATTCTTTTCCTGCAGCCAGTCCATCATCATCCGACGACTAATCTGTCCACCTTGCCGCCTTCTTCCGCGCCTGCGGCCGGCTGCCGCGGTGCGTGACAATACACGACCTGCACCGTGAACAGTTGAATACAATGATTTTTGACTTTCTTTCGAATCTACCCCTTCAATAATAACTGAAATGTCTCCCATGCTTCCGCCAACAAAACTTCTCTGGCCATCAAACGCCGGTGTAGCGCCTTTGCGGATGACCCAAAGGTCTTCACCAAAATGTTTTTCTTTCCAGGCAAAGTTATGGTTATTGTGGACTTCCTCCTGGATATTCGCTTTGAGCATTTGCGCAACTCGCCTGCACACCCAATCCCGTCCAACATATGCATATCGGCCGGCAAGTTTCATACAGGCGATATAATCATCAGCTAACGCACTTTTTAACGACAAGAGTACCGGATCGACATTCATGCCGTCTTTCCCTCCACCCGCCTTGATAAAATAAGTCGCGATCCGATGTCCTAACCCGCGCGAACCAAAATGCACACCAATCCAAATACGATCCTGTTCATCAACAAATAAATCAACATAATGGTTGCCACTACCAACTGTGCCGAGCTGAGAACGGGCTAACTCCTTTTGTTGTTTTGCCGCCTTTATCTTCCATGCCGGATCGTCATAAAACAAACTATTATCAACACACACCTTGTTCTTCATCCCGATTCCGAATGAAATGGTATGAAAAATGTCGTCCATAATATTATGAAGATTTTTGCGGACTTCTTCGGCAGGAATGTCTAAACGAACAGCTTTATTGCCGCAAGAGATATCATACCCAACACCCGACGGACTAATTTTATCGCGATACGCGACAACACCCCCTATTGGAACAGCGTAACCCGGATGGTGATCCGCCATAAGTGCGCAGTAAGCCGCATTCTTGGCACAATTCTTGATTTGTGAGACTGCGCCTTCAATGGGTTCACCCCAAACTGGAATATTGTTAATAACTTTATACATAGTATCTCATAGTATCTAGTTACTGGTAGTTGGTATTTGGTAAAGCCCATTAACCGCCACTTACAGGTGGGATGAAAATAACTGTGTCGCTATCCTGAATTCCGGCATCCCACTCCCTGAATTCATTATTAATCGCGACACGTAAAAGCTCAAGAGAAAAATTAAGGCTATATTTCGTGGCAAGTTCTTTATACAATTCTTTTGCTGTTGCAGAACTTGTCTGGATGGTCTCGTCGCTACATCCGCGCTGTTCGCGCAACATGGCGTGATATTTAATGTTGATTGTCTTAGTGGCAGACATTTTTGTTACCCTTGATAAAATAAGCTCGCTTGATATTTTTGTTTGCTCGCAACTATTTTATGGCCGTGTAGGAATTTCGTATGAGGTCTTTGAAATTCCGATACTATAAAAAAGCGCGAAACAACGCGAAAATAATATTTGGTTACTGGTATCTGGTTACTGCCTTCTGGTATCTGGTTTTTGCGTTGTTTCGCGTAATGTTTAGCGTTGTTTTGCGACTTGATATTCTTCAGCCGTGTTAATATTATCCAATGCTTTTTTATTCTTTGGATCCAACAGTTTAACATCGGAATTTATTAGAATTTTCCTGGGGCACTTACTCCCGTCTTTAAAAAATTTCAGCAAAACATCTTTAGCTTGTGGTTCGTAAATGGCACACAATGGTTCGGGTAAGCCATCATGCGCGCTCTTATACGCTGTGGCAATTTTATCGGGATTACGTTGAGTAACAAGATCAGATAATGTCGATTCATCCACAAACGGCAAATCACATGCCAAAACGAGCCATGGCGCATATGGATCATAATCAAATGCCGAGAGGATGCCACCCAGCGGACCGATATTCTCATATGCCTGTTTGTCATAAATTTTTTCAAAATGCTGATAAAGATCATCATCGCCTTGATCAATTCGACAAGAAAGAAATGTTTCCTTACAAAAAAGCCTTAACAGATCCCAACAAATCTTCATTTGAGGATCGTCGCCGTACACAAGCTTGGCCTTGTCAGTTTGCATGCGGGTGCTTTTTCCCCCGACGAGGATTAGGCCTTTTAGCGGGCTACGTGCTACGGGCAACGAGCAACGGTTACTATCTGTGCTCATCTGTGATTGATTATCTGTGTTCATCTGCATTTTTCATCTGTACTCATCAGTGTTATGCTTATCTAAACTCAAAATATGGAACAGCCGTACCTGCTGTAAATAAATTTTGCCCATGCACTAATTCCACAAAACCCGTTGCGCGCGCAAGAGCCTGGTAATCCCCGGATGTTTGATGAGGCATGGGTGCCGCCATTTGTTGTCCATTAGACGAACACATAACAGCAACAGGTAAAAAATATGTAAAACCCGGGAGACCTTCAACATTTTCGCAAAGGAGAACATGGTTACTGGTTACTGGTATCTGGTATCTGGTAAAAGTTTTAAGATAAGGTAGCACATAGCGATAAAAGCATATTTGTGTTGAGACTGGATTTCCTGGTAATCCAAAAACAGGCTTTTCCTTATCTGCCATACCGAACAGAAATGGCTTACCCGGACGCTGTTTGACTTTATGAAACAAGATCTCAACACTTAGCTCCTTGAGCACAGCTGGGACAAAATCAAACTTCCCCATCGAAACACCGCCACTTAAAATCAAAACATCATGTGTATCCAAAATAGTTCTTAATTCTTTCGTCATTACATCGCGATCATCTTTTAGATGAAAACAATTAACTTCTCTAAACTCATTTTGCTTTAATGCCGCATTTAACACGAAAACATTTGATCCGCGAGTTTGATACGGCTCAACGCTTTGATTAATATCAACAATTTCATCTCCCGTGCCTATAACCGCGATCTTTGGCTTTTTACTCACAGCAACTGTTGCTTTCCCGACTGCAGCAGCAACCGCAATAACTTGTGGTGACAGTCGAGTGCCTTGCTTCACTAAAACATCATCTTTTCGATAATCAGTACCCTGTGAACAAATAAATTGTGACTTTTTCAAATAAAAGTTTTCACTTAGCCGCGCGGTTCCTTTAACGATTTCAATATCTTCAACAGGCACGACACAATCGCAGCCTAAAGGCAAAATTGATCCTGTCATGACCTCAATACAATTATCATTTTGCTCCAGGGTCTTTGGAGGCTCACCGGCACGTTGAGTTGCCTGAACCATAAAGGAACGCTCCCCTTGTTCCCAAGTCGAAAAATTTATTGCGATACCATCCATCAGCACACGATCAGCTGCCGGACAATCACGATCTGCAACAAGGTCTTCGCGTAAAACATGCACACACGCTTCACTTAAGGGTAGCTGCATAGAATCGAATTTAAAAAGATTTTGAGAGAGGATCTGATCAACTTCCGGGACACTAATCATGATTCTGCCTATGTATTTTCAAATTGGACTTGTTCTGCCATTTTTTGGGCATTGAATGTACAATCATTAACTGAAATGCCACCCAAATAATTGGCAAGAAGATGAAGATTTTTATACGGGGTCATCTCACGCTGAATCACCTGACAAATAACAGGATATCGTTTATTGTACTGAGGGATGGCTTTCGGACAAATTTTAACAAAATGGTCAACAGTGTCACCGTGGGTCGCAAGTACGGTTTTTACTTCATTTTTAGCTATTTCAATAAGTTCTTCCCGGCTTTTCTGAACAGATTGTGGGTTATGTACTCCACCGATCATAACCTGTAAAAGCACCTGATCTGCGCTCGCGCGGCTTTCAAAAATGTTACTGCTGAACAACACGCCTAGCACTTCCTTTTTTTCACTCGATGGGATCAGATAACCAAACCCGTCAGGAGGATTCTTAAAGTCAGATTTGTTATAAACAAGCCCGACCACCGCAAGTGACGCGTAAGAGATGTCATCTAACTCTGAAGCCAAGAATTCATTTAAAGGTTTAAGCGCTTTTGCCGCAGCATAAGAGGGTACACACAAAATCACCTTATCCGCATAATATTTTACTTTATCTGTTTCAACAATAACCCCATCATTAACTTTTTGAATATCAATGGCCTCTTCCCCTAATTGGATGTTTTTTTGGTAACGTTGATACATTGCATCCAAAAGCCGGCCCATACCATCCCTGAGTGAGCATAATGTTTCTCCCGGCTTGACAGAAACGTCTTTATCCGCACCCTGATCTTTTCGTTCTTTTTTAAGACTAAATAAGGCCTTAATCAATGACCCGTAATTACTTTCAAGCTCACACATGCGGGGGAAAGCGGCTTGCAAGTTTAAGTTTTTGGCATCCCCCGCGAAGATGCCACTGACCATCGGATCCAAAAAATATTTCGCGAAATTTTCACCTAGACGGCGCTTGCCGAATTCATAAACCGTTTCCTCCGGGTGGCCTCCCTTTGGAACAAATGCTTCAAAAGGAATTCGCATTTTATCAAGCACAGAAAGAGGTTTGAATTTTAACAAACCGCCTAAACTCGAAGGAAGAGCATGCAGCTCGTTTTTAATACAAATATAACGAATTTTAGCGGCATCACCTGATTGGATCAGTTCATCATTTAATCCAAGGTCTTTGATAAGCTCAAGTGTGCTGGGCTTGGAATCCAGAAACCCATTCGGTCCGGACTCAAACAGGTTACCGCCCTGGCGCACCGAATGGATGGTTCCGCCAACAGCCGGCTCTTTTTCGATCAGACGAAGATGCACGTCTCCTTCATCAGGAAAACGCTTCTTTAAATAGTGAAGTAACGTCAACCCGCTAACTCCACCGCCGATTATCAGGATTTGCTTGGACATAATTTATAGTATCGGAATTTCAAAGAC
>JAGLHE010000103.1 GCA_023143685.1 Candidatus Omnitrophota bacterium | reverse complement strand
TCGCACCATGTCGGAACGCAGGCAGCCTCAGAATTACATGTATCGTTATACCAATAATACCCCTGATTATTACAATCGACTGCCGTTGAGCAGTACTGAATACCGTCGGCACAGGTTAGCTGCGCTACCGGCATTTCCTCTGGCTCAGGTATAGGCTCTGGTTCTGACTCCGGTTCAGGCTTCGGCTCAATACAATTAGGCCACTCCTCGCTGGGTTTCGTACAAGAGTTCCCGCAAGAATCCGTTCCACCCGTAAGCGGCGTCTGTCCGCATTCAATCAACGGAAGGTCGCACCATGTCGGAACGCAGGCCTCAGGTTCAGAATTACACGTATTGTTATACCAATAATATCCCGCCCACTCACATGGCGTCTGCGTTGTGCAATATTGAATTCCGTCTGCACATGTCGGTTCTGGAACAGATGGTGGGACAACAGGTTCTTGAACAATGTTTGAAATAGGTTCCGGTTCCGGCGCAGGCTCTTCCTCTTCAGCTGGCGGCTCAGGTTCCGGCTCAGAGACAGGCTCGGGTTCCGGCGCTGGGGGGCCAGAAACAACCGGAACCGAACCGTACTCTAACGCGCCTATGTCCCAACTTTCTCCCCTGTCATAATAGTTGTAGTCAAGACCTGATTTGCCTTCCAAGAATAATCCGGAATTACGCGACAAACTATCAACTTTTAGATTTACATTCCATGCATCACCACTCAACGGCCCTTCCCATAGAGGATCCGTGGAACACAGATTATGATCCCCCTCAGGGCAATACCTATCTTTAACATTATATACAATAGAGTAATCAGTATCTAACGGGGTCGCACAAGCGCCCCCTCTCAAATCTGCATATAATGAGGACTGGACAACAGGGGTATTAAAATAAGGATCGCCTTTATAAATATTATTTCGCGCGATGAATGATTCCGACCCATCACAACTGCCAACATTATCTACAATTAAAGCAAGCGCGTTCCCCTGGCTATAAATCGTATTATTATAAAATTCCCACGTATTTCCTTTTTGAGCGGCAATCGCGATAGCATCCCCCCCGGCGCGACAATGGTTGAATCCATTCACCTGTCCTGTAACTGTAATAGGGTTGCCTGCAAAATAACCACAATTTCCAATAATAATCGAATCGCTGATTGAGGCACTTGTTGAAACTTTAACTTGATTTCCAGCATTTCCTTCAAACCGGGAACGCTTGATCGTAATCTTTCCTCCCTCATCATGATATAGAAGATCCAGCCCATCTGAAGCGTTATGACTAATATCGCATTCATAAAAGACCCAATCTCCACCGGTAAAACCCGTCCCAAACCCGTCTCCATACCCACCCTGATCTTGACTATAACAATTATACGGCTGCTGTTCTGGATATGTCTCCCCGCACCCGTTAAATTTCACTTCCGTCCGAATGAATGTCATCGTGCCTGTATTATAATCTGATCCGTCAATATCACCATCCCATCCCACAAAGGGGTTAGAAACAATCTTTGAATCTTCGACAGTCCAATTGCTCAACCGTCCGGCATAAACTCCGCGATAACCCATGCCATGAATGTTCACATTCTTAAGCAACACATTATCACTATCGCTTGCGGTTAGTCCGGTTTGGCCCCAGTCTCCAAATGGAAAGCTCGACCTATTGCACGGGTTAGGACCATGTTCCTGACAATCAGAATGGTCTGTCACCTCAATACATTGAATTTCAACATTACTCGTTCCATCAAGGTTCAATATTTTCGTAATCCGCTCTGTCCCCCAGAGTTCAGGAGGGCTATCACAGCCAAAATCCCAGCCCTTCCCTAATATCCGCGTTGGATGCGCGGGATCCGGGCCAGAAGGGATAGACCTCATATAGCATCCGTACGGCCAAGCAGAATAACACTTACTCGTATCGTGCGTATTTGGCGCACCATACCCCATCATGTATTCCGCCCCATCAGAACCATCAATAATAAGCGTATCGCCCCCCTCCATTTTTGTGGGATTCCACCCAACTGGGGAAACCGCCCAAAAAGGATGGCTGAACGCACATGGCTGATTCGCACCCTCTCCAAGATAAGCCGCATCAACCAACCCTGTACATTGCGTTGGACTTCCTCCATCTTTTCTTACATAATACGTAGCACTCAAAGCTGGATTTGCCCACACCAAACAAAGACCAACCACTGCCAGTACCACCAAAATTGATCTTCCTCTTTTCATCTTCACATCCTCCTTTGGCATTATGCCGTTCCCCCTTTTCAAATCTATGCAACAAAAAAAGCCTATTCTCCATGAAAAAGGCTCACAAAGAATAGGCTCCAAGCATTAACTTAGACGGATCGCTCTTCGACTGTTCGGCAACTGGCTACCCTGCCTCACGGCGAGGGCCCTATAGCTTTGTGCCCCATCCTTTCGAATGGTTTACCTTTTTCGACAGCATATCTGCTTATCACCAAAAGTGTAACATGGGGCATTCTCTGTGTCAAGACAGCTTGGTCAACATTTTTTCAGCAAAACTGTAAGCCTGTGGACATCAAAGGGTTGTATCTTGAAAATCGTAAAAGTATTTCTTCCCGACTCTTTACGCTAAATTATCAAAATTAACATTAAAATAACGTTAAAATAACATTAAAAATATATAAAAGAACTTTAACAAACCTGCAAACAAGGCACCCCATCCCCTTTCAAAAATCAGGGAATATTATAAAATAACGCAGCAGCGACCACAGGGCCTCAGCTATGCCGCCTTTCTTACTGAATAAACCGCTTATCAAACTCTTCAATTTGTCGCGCGATAGCGTCTCTCCGGGCTTTTAAGACATCCCCGTCTTTGGTAAAACGCCCCATTTCCGCGACAATGGAATCATCCATCGTAAGCAAAGCAACACTTTGCTCAAAGATCGTTTTATATTTTACTTCATTTTGCTTATGCTTGATCTTCTTTAACCGCTTCATCAACTGCCGGATATACTCATAATCTTCCATCCCGTCACGAAAAACCTCTAAACGTAACGAGGCGATCGGGCCGTCTTCTCCGGGATAAAACAAAAGGCCGTTGCCATTTTGCGCCCATCGCGTATTTTTTGCTGTCTTAAACGGATCGACATGCGGCCACCAGTTCACACACCAATACAAAAAACCTTTAATATCATATTTCCAACATAGCCACGGAACGATACGGTAATCAATTGAATCAAAGTCCATGGCTAAATTCGGCGTGCCATATCCCCCGGGGCCGGAAATATACATCCAAATCTCTTTACCGAGATTCCGCAAGGCACGCATCTTCTCTTCTTTAAAATTGTCAATCTGAAAACACCAAATATCAATATCCTTACCCCACTCTGGATCTTTCTCCGGATCCCAAAACCCGTGGTAAGCCACCATATTCTTTAAGCCGGGATACGCGCGGTGAATCATTGAACAAATTTTTGCTACAACCGGATTGCCGATCCTTCCTTCATCCCACGTGTAAATATAGGTATAATCCAAAAGCCGGTTAAGCTTAAGCATCTCACCATACGTGCGATATTGCATTAAAATATCTTCAATCCCCTCATCTGTCTTTGGCCAATTGTTCCCTAATGTGCCACCCCGTTTACCGATGGAAAAATTATTCAAGCCATACAATCGATACCGGTCAACCCCTCCTAATTCTTTTTCAGACGTCGGATCAACATTTAATACCGGATTTATCCGATACTTCAGCATCGCTATAATATATTTCTCATTTAAAGCGCCCAAGCGGGCCTGATAAGCATTGTCCTCTTCATTCTTTTTTCGCGGATACCTTTTTTTTGTTTCATGGCCGTAGAAATCAAAAGCTGTTTTCAAAGAACCTTCCCGCAGTAAAATAAAATTATAAACGCGCACCTGCAGTGGAATCTTTTGCGACGCAATCCCATCAGCCCTGAAAATGATTTCTCCCTGATAAACACCGGCACGGGTATTTTCTGGAGCATAAACAGTTACCCAAAACGGCTGAACCTCGTTAACAGCAATATCCACGGTTAGCTCCGGCAAAAGCGGGTCTGGCCACTCTCCAATATATTTAACGGGATAATACGGTTTTTCTGTTGGCACATATCCGACCACTCGCCAGGAAACATTTTTTGCGTCAATCTTTGCCTTGCCATCAACATTGACAAGATCAGAAATTTCTAACCGCGCATTCACAACCGGGACGGTTCCTGCGGCAGCAACAACTTGAAAAGGTTCATATTCATTCTTTGCCAGGGAAATAGACGCGGATTGAGTAAACTCTGGTTTTAAAAGAGTCTTACCGTCTTTAAAGATACGGTCCAGGCTCGAGGCCACAAAGACCTCAGGAGAATCTGAAGGAGAAGGTATCCTTTGAATCTGGCGGGGCGTTTTTGCATCATAGCGCGACCATAAAATTTTTCGTTTTATCTTCCGATATAAAAACAAGCCCCCTGCCCCGAGGCAGGCTGTAGCCGCAAGAGCTGCTATGACAATAAAAATGATTGTTCGTTTACGCCGCATTCGTATGCACCATATTTCTACAAATTTTATCTAATTTTTCCCCCACGATATTCCAGTCATACTTCTCTAAAACAAGCTGTCGCCCGGCAACACCCAGTGATTCCCTCTTTTGCGGATCGTCCAGTAACATCAAAACCTTGTCCGCAAACTCTTTTGGGGCATCTGCTAAAAGAATATCTTTCCCGTCCTGGCAATTAATTCCTTCCGCACCAATTGATGTTGAGACAACCGCTTTTTGCATGGACATTGCCTCCAAAATCTTCAACCGCGTTCCTCCCCCAATTCGTAATGGCGTAATAAAAACTTTTGCCTTATCCATATAAGGACGGACATCATCAACCCTTCCGGTAACAACAACTCTTTTATCTTTTTCTGCTAATTGTTTTAATTCAAGAGACGGCCCTTTTCCCACAACATAAAGTTTAGTATCTTCACTCTTCTGCCACACTAAAGGCAAGACATCCTGAACAAAAAACTTCATCGCATCGTCATTCGGCAACCAATCCATCGAACCAGTAAAAACCAAAGCATCTTCCCCGAGCCCGTTGCCCGTTGCCCGTTGCCTGAAAAACTCCGTATCAACGCCATTCTGAATGACGTGGATAGGAACCTGATTCTGCACCAAGTTCCGCAAAAGCCTGGCGTCATCTTCTGAAACAGCACTGCATGCTGAAAACTCTAACACTTTTGTTACTTCAAAACGCTTCATTTTCTCCGCTTGCCCTTGATACACCCAAGCCTTTAAAAAATTCTTTTCAACATTCGCGCAACGCTCAAGTATTCTGTACTCCACATTATGCTCATCAACGATACAAGGCACCTGTTTAAAACATGACTGGTAATGCGCCATGTGAATATGATCGACATAAACCATGTCATACTTTGCCCCTTTTATCAATTCTTCAATACTCTCACGCATTTGATCTGTACAATACTTTACCGCTGAAAACGGTCTCTGATCTGAAAGTACCGTCTTAACCTTATATCCCAAGCCAGGCTCCTCAACAGGAACAAGCCGCGCACGGATTCCTAAAGCATCAAAATCTTTCAAATAAGACTCATCATTCTGTTCAAACGAAAAGCAAACAAGATCCAAATTGTCTCGTTTAGCAATCTGCTTAATAATATTGAACGTACGGATCTTCCCTCCTGTATCCGCAGGCAATGGAAGCCGTGGAGCTATAAACAAAACATTCATTTCTTTAACACCTCATTATAAATTTCTTTATAAGCACCATCCATTCGTGAAAGGGAATAATTCTCCGCGACAAAAACAGATCCTTCTTTCCCTGAATGTTGGCGCTCATCATGGCTGTTAATTAAATCAACTATTGACTGCTTTAACTCATTTAGATTTTGGGGTTTCACAAGCCGTCCGGCTTTCCCATTTTTCAAGATGCCCGGGACCCCACCAACACTCGTAGCAACAACAGGACACTGGCAAGCCATAGCCTCTAGAAGCGTCATTGGAATGCCTTCCGTGTTTGAAGGCAAAACAAAAAGATCCATTGCATTATAATACGCTGCCAGATCTTCAATAAACCCTGTAAAAATAACATGTGAGTCAAGGCCTTCTGTCCGCACAAAATCCTTAAGCAACTGTTCTTGTGAGCCTGACCCGACTATCATAACCCTTACATTCTTTTTTTCCCGCGCAATATCTTTAATAGCCTGTAATAGCAATTTTTGATTCTTTTCAGGACTCAAGCGGCCAACAGTTCCGACTAAAAAATCATTTTCCTGAATCGCATATTTACTGCGGATCTGATTTCTCGCCTCTGGATCTTTGTGAAAGGCATCAACATCCAGGCCGTTCGGCACAACAACCTGACAAGGCCTCAAGTTCTTTCCAAAAACACTTCGCGCAACACCAACAACCCTGTCAAAAAAATTATTTATAACAAAACGGTCTACCTTTTCATAAAAAGACACTGCTTTGGTCATATCCGTATAACCATGTACTGTGGCGACAAGAACCGTACGGCTTGCTTTAGCAGCTAACATCCCGACAAGATTTGACTTGTAGTTATGAGTATGTAAAACTTCAATATTATTTTCTTTTAAATATTTCCGTAACGTTGCAATTGTTTTAAAATCTATCCGCCCACGAGAATCAAATGTGACAGTTTCAATCCCTGCCTTTTGAGCCTGCTCAACAATCTCTAAATGCGGATCGCGTAAATCATTAAGCGCTCCAACAACAACGTCATTCCCTTGCTGCTGCAAGGCCTTGCCAAGACTCAGCAGAACCTGCTCAGCACCAAAAAAACCCCCACTGCTAATAAGATGTAAAATTTTCATTTTAACGACCATTGATGAGCACAGATTAAAAGTCCTTTTAACCAATGAGTTGCTTACACAGTGCGAATAGTGTGAGGTGTCCCTCGCGCAGTTACGAAGCGAAGCGGAGTTGTTTGAGCACGGGATGCCTCGCACTGTTCGCACTGTGTAAGCAACTCACCGGTTAAAAATCCTCTCATAATTAAAGACCATGGTTTGCATCGAGAACTTTTCCTTGGCAATCTCGCGGCCTTTCTCACCCAGCTGTTTTCTTTTTTCCTGATCATGAATCAACGATAAAAGCGCATTCGCTAATTGTTCAATATTTTCTTTCTCAACCAAAAGCCCGTTTCTGCCGTTCTCAACAAGCTCCGGGGTTCCGCCTACACGTGTTGCAACAACAGGCTTGCCTGCTATCATGTATTCTAAAATCGCATTCGACATGCCTTCGCTTAATGACGGCAAAACACAAATATCCGCAAGGCCTAACAATTCCCTAACGTTTTCCTGCTTGCCCGCAAAAACAACATGATTTTCAATTTGCAAACTTTTCGCTAATTCCTGCATCTGCCCACCCATTCGATCTTCACCAATTAAAACAAGTTTAACGTGCGGATACTGCGGAATAATCTTTGCAAAGGCCTGCAATAAATATTGATGGCCTTTCACAGGACGGATATTGGCAACATGCATGATTGCGAGATCCTTTTCTGAAATATCAAACTGATCTCGCGTCGCTGGTTCCTGGTCGCTGGTTACTGGTTGAGAAACACCGTTATAAATGACCTGTATTTTATCTTCCGATAAACATTCTTGTTCAATGATCAATCTTTTATTTGCCTGCGTATTAGTTACAATCCGCGTAACCCCACGATTCACAAAACGATATGCTAAAACATGATGTTTTTTTCGCCAAAATCCGATATCCCGTCGATTTGAAATAATAACCGGCACACCAGCAATACGGGCCCAGAATGTTCCCCAAATATCCGAACTGAAATGATAGGTCATCAAAACATCAACGTTATTCTTCTTGAGAAAACGCGCAAAACGAAAGCCTTCCAAGATTCCTGAAAGGCCATAAATTCGCTTAACCGGAAAAGCTTCAAGCCGGCAACCGGTTGCTTCAGCAATATCCGGGGGAGCAGATCCTCCACACTCTAAACTCGCAAGAATAAGCTGATATGCTGCTTTGTTTATTCGTTTTGCCAATTCAAAAATCTGACGTTCAGCACCTCCTGTCAAATCAGTCAAACAATCTGTTAATAAAACAATATTTTGTCTTCTCTGCCGAGTTCCCATTGGATTCCTTCTATTTTAATAAAATAAACTCGCTTGATATTTTTGCTTGCTCGCAACTATTTTATGGCCGTGTAG
>JAGLHE010000102.1 GCA_023143685.1 Candidatus Omnitrophota bacterium | reverse complement strand
TTCTCACAAAACACTGAAAACACGTTAGTTATGGTTAATTCCAATGTCTTGGGGTACAATCACTTCTGATTTAATTATAAACTATTCAAATAAAATACTTTATGAGAAACGACACTATTTGTTCTCGACACTATTTGTTCTGAGGAAATTTATGATGAGAATTCTGATCGACAAATGTTATGGCAAGCTTTTTTGAGGAAGGGTGGAATTAAACACGTACCTGAAATGCTTTCTTCGACAGCCAAAACAATTGAAAAGTTTCTTGTGAAACCTCTTGTTGCAATCAGTAAAGAGGAAAAGTTTAGCGCGAGGTGGAATATTTCGGGGCGGTGGGAATCGATTTAGAATAGTATCTTCGGAATGGGGGACAGCGCCCTGTTCTTTTTAACCGGACACTAGTGGGCGCTGTCCCTTATTCTTCTTGTATACTTTTGATAAATATTCCAAGGAAAGGTGACATGTGAGAAATAAAGCAAAAAACTTTCTTTTAGTCACAATGTGGCTATCTTTTATTGCATTACTTTGTTATTTAATCAGCGCAGTCCCTATATACACAAAACAATTTGCAGAATTGAACTTACCATTGACGGTGTTTACAAGAATAATTATGAGCCTTGGATTTTTCCTGAGGAAGACCTCTGTCCTTTTAATGTTGTTTTTGCCATTGATGGTTTTGGCTAATATTGGAGTGGATTTTTATCTGAAAAATGAAAAAGTAATCACGCGTCTGTATGCAATACTTACTGCTTTATTTTTAATTATTTTTCTCGTTGCTTATATATCTCTCAACGCACCATTACAACAATTCGCAAGATAAAATTAAATAGAGGGAATTCAAAAAGGAGCAATTAGATGAGCCCTGAAAATACTCGTACTTCCAGATTAGCTATTTCAAGCTTAATATGCGGCCTTTTATATTTCATCCCTATTTTTAATGTCGTCTTCGCCGTTTTAGCAATCGTTTTTGGTATCAGTGCCTTAAGGGCTATTTCTAAATATAAAGATGAATTGAATGGAAAGGGACTTGCAATAGCAGGGATAATTCTAGGAGCAATAGGGGTGATACTTGTCACAATTGGTTTAACTATTGCTCTTCTTTTTCCCGAAACCATGAGAAATATAATGGAGAGATAATACTGTATAGATTATTCCAGAAATACTGTTTCTCGAGCATCTGTTTTTAATGTTCAGTATATCTTCTCAGGATTCCTGCCTCCAAATCTGGGGACACACACCGTAACCCGAATTTTAATTCGGGAATAATAGGGACAGACGTTATTTTTTCTATTATCGGAATGATCGGAATGGGGGGCAGATGCCGGGAATATGTTCAGATATGATTTGACCAATGACCAATATATCTTTAATCTGAGTACAAGTAGTTTATCCCCAGGCACATGGCAGTTGGAGATGCATCTTGATGACGGGACTACAAAAATGGGGTTTATTAAATTAAAGTAATAGTCAATGGCTAAAAAAGTAAAAAAAATTGCCGCTGGTGAATATATTGCAACTTGTTTTATAGCAATCTTCATAGGATATTGCTTAATTCGTTTTACTGTTAGCTTCCTCCTCCCAAAGTTTGCCCACTTTTATTCGTCGAACATCTTTTATTACTTGCTGGAAGGAATTTTTATAGGAGGTTCTTTCTTGGCAATAGGAGATTTTGTTGGGCGAAGGATACCTGTGAGAAAGATTATTTACTCGTTTGTGCCCTTAAGCATTGTCGGCATTTTATTACACGTTGGAATCAGAACCTTTATGTATTCTCCATTAATTTTAATTGGGGCCTATCTTTCTAATGTATCTTTCATACAAAAAGTTTATAAATACTGTGTGTTTTTTGTATGGATGATTTTATTCGGAACAACAATTTTCTTAAAAATTTGGGGAGAGAACTCGCTATCTCTCACGAGATTATCAAATTTAATATTAATAATAACTCTTTTGAGAGTCTGTTATGAAATCTTCGGAAAGCCGAAGAAGGAAACAATTATGGAAAAAATCAGAGGAGGAAAGATGGGGGAACTCTTCAAATGCTGGGGAAAAGGATGGAAGGTATGGATAATGGCAATTTGTATTAACCTCCCCTATGTAATCTTATTGCAAATTATAATATCCAACATAACTAAAAATAAAGAATTCAGTTCAGGTGTGTGGGCCTTGTGTGTAATTGGAGGATTTATATTTATACCTTTTTTTATGTGTTATGTATTTAGTTTATTTTATAAAGAAGAATAATATCTTTATGTAATAAGCAAAAAATTAATTGCAAACTTTTTCTTCCTTTTTTATCTCAGTGTTCAATGTATCTTCTCAGGATTCCTGCCTCCAAATTGAGGTCGTTGCCGGTTTGGAAGCGGATGAGTGTGGGGGGCTTTTGACAGAGTTTTTCAAAAAAAAGCGAGACAACCCGGCGAAAATTTGATATAAAGAATTTAATCAATTTCTTAAAGGAGAGGTGCCAGAGCGGCCGAATGGAGCTGACTGCTAATCAGTTGATCCAGGTGACTGGATCCCCGGGTTCGAATCCCGGCTTCTCCGCCATTGTTGATGGTCAGTCGAACCCTGTTCCTCAGGAAGGAACAGGGTTCGCTGTTTTTTGGGTTCTTTCAGGGGTAAGTTCTGCGCGATCTCACCGTCCGGTTCGTTTATAAACATTTCCATCTTAACATGGTTATCGAGGATCTTAATAAAACTCATAAATCAGTATTGCGTAACCCTGCTATTGCTGAAATGCTTTATTTTGCCGGATATATCGAGCGGTGGGGTTCGGGTATTAAGGCGATGAACACTCTCGTTAAGCAGGCAGGCCTGCCAGAACCAGCCTATGAGGAAATTGGCTCAAACTTTGTTGTAACGTTTAAGAAAGCTTTGAGAGGGAAAAAAGAAGAAAAAGCTGTTGTCCAAGAAGATGCGGAAAAGGTTGCGGAGAAAGTGCGGAGTAAATGCGGAGAAAGTGCGGAAAAAGTCTTTCTGGCTATTGATACGGATGCATTTATTAAGACCCATGAAATAGTGTATAAAACGGAATTGTCTCAGCGAACAGTGGAAAATGCTGTCGCAAAGCTAAAAAAGGCAAAATTTTTAAAGAGAATAGGTTCGCCCAAAGGTGGGCATTGGGAAGTATTAGATGGTGATTAGTAAGAAAGCAAGGGCGTGAAGATGAGACTTTTTTGTTTATTCTTGACGAAAAAAGCAAAAAAACGATTGCGGTCTCAGATATACCTATGTAGACTGTACATATTAAAAATAAGCAGAAAGGAAAAATATGTCCCAGCCGCGTTTTATTTTAAGGATTCCTTCTTTATTTGTGTTCCTGTTGTTTACGTTTTTCGCTTTGTTAATTTCAACCTCCCCCAACGCGTTTGCTGCGGAAATGAGCGCGCGTGAAAAAATCATCCAGCGAGAGTTAAACTGCGTGGCGCGCGCCGCGGTCATGGAGCAATCGTTAGAGTGGGATGATGTTTGTTACACCGACGAGGCTGTGCTCGATTCTTTGAGCCGGCGTGCCGATGAGATTCGAAAATCCTTAGAAGCAAATTCTCCAGGCAAGAAATTGCAGCCGCAACAAAGGCGTGCCCCTTCCGGAGCTAGAGTGGCTTACCAATTAGCAGCGATAAATGATGGAAAGACAGGACTGGAAGAAGAGACTGTACATGATTTTGGAACGCGCCGGGACAAGGAGTATCCGTATGCTTTGTTTGATTCTTCAGATCCATTGACACAGGTTGAGTTTTCCACAGAGACTTTCCATTATAGTTATCGCGAGCCAAGTCTAATGAAGCAGAAAGGGTATTTTTACGGCATATATGGTAAGTATGAACACCGCCTCTCAGAGAATACGCAAGTGCGATCTTTCCGGGATGTTTTCAACGATGGCAATAAAATTAATATGTTTCGGCTTGATGGCCGGTTTAGTTACGGGACGGTTGATTACGAATCTGAAGGGACAGGCTCGGATTCGGGGATAAAAAATTATATCGCCGGTATACGAGGAGTGTGTGGATATGATATCCCGATTTTTACGGCGTCACGAATTACCCCTTATGCCGGATTAGGATACCGTTATCTCCTGGATGATGGCGGCGGGAGGTTAACCACGACAGGCCACTGGGGGTATGACCGTGAATCGCGCTATTTTTATGTGCCGATTGGTGTGGAAACGCAATGGGCGCTGAAAAACAAATGGTCATTTCGGTTAACCGTTGAATATGATATGTTTCTTTCAGGGGAACAGGAAAGTCACCTGGAGGATGGGGGAACAGGATTAGATCCTCTTGTAAATGACCAGGATGACGGGTACGGACTGCAGGGGTCTTTTCGCATTGCTAAGGAAGGCGTGAATGCCGATTTTTTTCTTGAGCCGTTTGTGCGTTACTGGCATATCGATGACTCAAACGTTGCAGCCATCACGAGCGGCGGCCAGGTCATCCCTATCCCGGACAACCCCGGGTATATTCTGGCAGGACGAGAGCCTGAAAATAAAACAGTAGAATTTGGTTTTAAATTGGGGATACTTTTTTAAGGTGAAAAGAGGTGTTTCCTGCCTGTAGTGTTTAGCGTGTCGGAACTCTCCTGCATCGCAAAATTCCATAGTTTATTCAAGCATGATACAAAAATACATTTCCAAAATTTCTTCAGAATTAAATATTTCCGCGCAAAGTGTCAAGGCAACGATTGAGCTTTTAGACGGCGGCGCGACGGTTCCCTTTATCTCCCGTTATCGTAAAGAAGTGACAGGCAGCCTGGACGAGGTTGCGGTTACAGATATCCGTGACCGCATTAATCAGTTGCGTGAACTGGACAAACGCCGCGCAACAATCCTTGATTCGATTGAAAAGCAAGGCAAACTCACCGATGAATTAAAAGATAAAATCTTAGCTGCCGAAACGTTAGCTGTCCTGGAAGACATTTATTTACCGTATAAACCAAAACGTCGCACTCGCGCAACTGTGGCCAAGGAGAAAGGCTTAGAGCCTTTTGCTGAAGCGATTTTCAGGCAAGACGGGATAGACGTTGAGGAGACGGCTAAGGCTTACATTGATCCTGAGAAAAAAGTTGAGACGGTTGACGACGCGTTGGCCGGTGCTCGTGACATCATTGCGGAATGGGTTAACGAAAATGGCGAAGCGCGGGCAAAGATGCGCCGGTTGTTTTTTGAAAAGGGAGTTTTTAAGGCAAAGGTTTCGCGTGGCAAAGATCAGGAAGCCGTGAAATACAAAGATTATTTTGATTGGCAAGAGCCTGTCGGGGATGTCCCGTCACATCGGATTTTAGCTGTTCGTCGAGGAGAAAAAGAGGAAATGTTGATGCTCCGTGTGCACGCGCCTGAAGAGGAGGCGTTAGCGATTATTGAAGAGCAGTTTGTGAAAGGAAAAGGTGAAGATTCGAACCAGGTGAAGATGGCGATTTTTGACAGTTATCGTCGATTGCTTTCACTTTCGATGGAAACAGAAATTCGTGTTGCCACAAAAGAAATCGCGGATAAAGAAGCGATCCATGTTTTCGCTCAAAATTTGCGTGAGTTGTTGATGGCTTCTCCATTAGGCCAGCGTAAAGTTATGGCGATTGACCCGGGGTTCCGAACAGGATGCAAGGTGGTTTGTCTTAATGCTCAGGGTGAAATTGTCGCGAACGACACGGTTTATCCGACAGCCGGCGGTGACCGTTTGTATGAAGATGGCGCGCGGATTATTCAGGATTTATGCCAACGGTTTCAGATTGAATTTATCGCGATCGGAAATGGAACAGCGAGCAGGGAAACTGAAAGTTTTGTCCGTGGCCTTGGTTTGTCAAAAGATATTCATGTTTTGGTTGTGAACGAAAGTGGCGCTTCCATTTACTCCGCGTCTGAGGTCGCGCGCGAAGAATTTCCTGAATATGACGTAACCGTGCGTGGCTCGATTTCGATCGGGAGGCGTTTATTGGACCCGTTGGCCGAACTCGTTAAAATTGACGCCAAATCAATAGGGGTCGGCCAGTACCAGCATGATGTTGACCAGAGTTTATTGCGCCAAAGTTTGGATGATGTGGTTATCAGCTGTGTTAACCTGGTCGGGGTTGAGTTGAATACGGCAAGCAAGCAGTTGCTTACTTATGTTTCCGGCCTTGGCCCGACGAGAGCGCAAGCAATCCTTGATTACCGAAATGAAAAAGGCCCGTTTCTCAACCGCGAACAGCTTTACGATGTCCCGCGCCTGGGCCCGAAAGCGATCGAACAGGCTGCGGGGTTTTTGCGTGTTCGCGACGGTGAGAACCCGCTTGACTCGAGTGCGGTCCACCCTGAAAGCTACAAGATTGTTGAAAAAATGGCGTGCGACCTGGAATGCCGTGTTATTTCGTTGATGCATGATGAGAATTTACGTAAGCGCATTGATTTAAATAAATACGTAACCGATATGGTTGGTTTGCCAACGCTAGAAGATATTTATGCCGAGTTGGCTAAGCCCGGACGAGATCCTCGTCAGCAATTTGAGTTATTTCAGTTTAAAGAAGGGGTAGAGCGTCCTGAAGATTTAAGGCCCGGGATGAAGATGCCGGCAATTATTACGAATGTAACAAATTTTGGAGCCTTTGTTGATCTTGGTGTTCACCTGGATGGGTTGATCCATATCAGTCAGCTTTCAGACAAGTTTATTAAAGATCCAAACGAAGTGGTAAAAGTACACCAAAAGGTTGAAGTGACTGTTTTGGAAGTTGATTTAGCCCGGCAACGCATTGCGCTTTCAATGAAAAACGCGCCGGATATCCCCGCTTAATGAGAGGACGGATAGAGGCATTGACAAACGGATCGCGAAGATGTAACATGTTGATTGT
The DNA here is from genome assembly GCA_023143685.1 of Candidatus Omnitrophota bacterium. Lineage (GTDB taxonomy): Bacteria > Omnitrophota > Gorgyraeia > Zapsychrales > JANLHA01 > JAGLHE01. Next base: position 4,969 of record JAGLHE010000102.1, on the reverse strand, counting down.
AAGACAGTTATGAGTATTAAAAAATACAGGAGAATGTTTTGAGGAAAATTTTTAATAAAATTTTTATAAGTTGTTGTGTAGCTTTTTTCCTTTTCAGTTTTTATCTTGTTTTTGCCAGCCACGTTGAAGCTGCTCCTGACCTGCCGGATATAAAAAATCTCGCAAATGTTTCGATCCCTGTTAATAACCCTGCTCTGATACAGAAAAAGATTATTGAAACAGTTGGTGTTTCCATATTCGCCTACTTGCTTCTTTTCGCGTTAATTGGTATTACCAATAAGCGTGTCCGCAATATTAAGACGCGACATGTGGTGCGCAAAAATATTATTTACATGATTAACTTTTTGTTGATCGGCAGTATTTTCTTGATCTGGATACAGAATATCGGCTCGGTAACGTTGGTGTTAGGGTTTGCCAGTGCCGGGTTAGCCTTGGCGTTGCAAGAGGCGATTTTGTGTGTGGCAGGCTGGTTCTTGATTATTACCCGACGGCCTTTTGAGGTCGGTAATCGTATTGAAATAAATGGTGTGCGCGGGGATGTGATTGATATCCGGCTTTTTCAAACGTCTCTTTTAGAGATCGGCAACTGGGTGGACGCGGATCAAAGTACGGGCCGGATTGCTAATGTTCCGAACAGTTATGTTTTTAAAAGTCAGAATTATAATTATAACCGCGGCTTTGATTTTATCTGGAATGAAATCCCGATTCTTGTAACGTTTGAAAGCAACTGGCAAAAAGGGCGGGATATCATTATGGGCCATGCCAAAAATTATGCTGAAGGGCAAGCCGACGATGTACGCAAGAAAATTGAAATCATGAAAAACCGGTACATGATTTATTATGGAAAGTTAACGCCGATTGTTTATGTGAACATAAAAGATAGCGGGGTGGAGTTAACCTTGCGTTATCTTACAGAAGCTAAAAAACGCCGTTCTTCGCAAGATGGGCTTTGCCGGGCGATCCTGCAGGATTTTGCTCAAGAACCGACGGTGAACTTTGCCTACCCGACGTACCGGATTGTAAAAGACTAGCCGCAATTTCTTTTCCGGAATTTATTTTTTATTTTTTCCCTCTTATCGAAGTTCATAATTTATGTTAGAATATCTCATCTTTCAATAACGATTGCAGGTGGTGGACGCAGGTTGCGTAAGGGTTCTTGCCACGCGGTACGCGCTACGCAGTACACAGCACGAAGGTTTTTATCATGTCATATCTTGTTTTAGCCAGAAAATACCGTCCCAACAATTTTGATGAAGTTGTCGGGCAGGAACATATTACAGAGTTGCTTAAGAAGGTGGTTATTTCCAACCGTCTCGCGCATGCTTATCTTTTTTGCGGTCCCCGGGGGATCGGCAAAACATCCTGCGCGCGAATTCTTTCCAAATCTTTAAATTGCAAGGAGGGGCCGACGGTTACGCCGTGCGGCAAGTGTCCGGCGTGTGAAGAAATTACCAGGGGCACCAGTTTTGACGTTTTGGAAATTGACGGCGCGTCAAACCGCGGAATTGATGAGATCCGCACGTTACGTGAAAATGTCAAGTTTGCGCCGGGGTATGGGCGGTACAAAATTTATATTATTGATGAAGTTCATATGTTAACAACCGAAGCCTTTAACGCGTTGTTAAAGACGTTGGAGGAGCCGCCGGAACATGTGAAGTTTATTTTCGCGACAACCGATCCTAACAAGGTGCCGGCGACGATTATTTCCCGGTGTCAGCGCTATGATTTCAAGAGGATTCTTTTAAAAACAGGGGTTGAGGCGCTTGAAAAAATATGTGAGGCGGAAGGGTTTAAGGTTGATCAGGACGCGTTGTATGCGATTTCAAAGGCGGCGCAGGGGAGTTTTCGCGACGCGTTAAGTATTTTGGACCAGATAAGTGTTCTTAATGATGGGGAGATTAAAAGCAGTGATGTTTATGCGATGTTGGGGCTTGTGGAAGTTGAAATGTTGTTTCAACTCGCCGACGCGTTGGGGGCCAAAGATTGTTTGAGCGCGTTAAAAACTTTTGACGCGATTATTGAAAAGGGTAAAGATATCAAACAGTTATCCCGCGATTTGATAGAACATTTCAGGAATTTAATGGTTATTAAGATTGGCGGAAAGTCATTAGGCCGGATGATAGATTATCCGGTAGTGATTAAAGAGATGTATTTAACGCAGTCTGAAAAGTTTGCGTTAACTGATATTTTAAACGCGATTGATTTGTTTGTGCATGCGCAGGATGTCGCGCGTGTTACAGAATCGTTACGGATGCCGATTGAAGTGGCATTTGCTAAAATGACTTATCAGGGAGAAGGTGCTGTGCCGGAACAAAGCGCAAGTGAAATACCACAAAAGAAGGTAGAAGCGAATCAAGAAGCGTCCGCGCGTCGATTTTCACCGGGTGATATATTAAAGAATAAGAAAGGGCAGGTCAACGCGTCAGATGATGATGTGGTAGAAGAATCGCAGGCCCTTCCGGAATTACAGGATATTGCCCTCGAAGATCCGGTTTTGCAGCAGGAAGGTGTTCCGGTTGATATAGAAAAAATCCGTCAAGCATGGGATGCCTTAACTTATGCGGTCAGCCGTAAGAAGATGTCGGTGGCAACGTATTTGCAGGAAAGTCGTCCGATATCTTTTAAAGAGGAAAAGTTGGTGATTGGGTTTACGAAGGAACATGAGTTTTTTAAGGAGACATTAGAACAGCAGGAAAATGTGATGTTTGTGGGACAGATTTTTTCTGAGAAATTAAAGGCAAAAGTTTTAATTGAGTATGTTTTTGTTGATGATGAAGAAGGCCGGCAGCATGAGCAGGAGATAGAGCCTTTTGTGCAAGAAGCGTTAGACACGTTTGAAGGAAAGATTGTTAACCAGTGGCATAAAGAATAATCGGGCAGCGGGCAACGGGTATTGAATCTGTTGCTCTTCGCGCGTTACCGGTTGAACGAAACATGAGTTATCCCCGACTAGTCCAAAACTTAATTGAACAATTAACACAGCTGCCTGGTGTAGGCCGGCGCAGTGCTGAGCGGATGGTGTTTTGGTTTCTGGATAATTCCGCGGAGCAGTCGCGTGAGTTTTCTGAAAGTATCATACGCCTGAAAGAAGGCCTGATGTTTTGCAAGGAATGCAATAATTTGAGTGAGTCTGAGGTTTGTCTGATTTGTGAGAACCCCGCGCGGGACCATAAAACGATATGTGTGGTTGAAGATCATAAACATCTGTTAGCAATTGAGAAGACCGGGATGTATAAAGGGCTTTATCATGTGTTGTTAGGGCCGATTTCTCCGGCAGAGGGGCGGGGCCCGGATGATTTAAAGGTGCATACGTTGATTAACAGGGTGCGGGCAGGGGATGTTAAAGAGGTTGTGATTGCAACAGATCCGGATACAGAGGGCGAGATGACAGCTATTCATTTGACGAATGAGTTAAAGCCCTTGGGTGTGAAAGTCAGCCGGATAGGGGTAGGGATTCCGATGGGAAGTTCTGTGGAGTATGTTGATGCCTCAACTTTGGCGATGTCAATGATTTCACGTAGAGAGATTGTGCAGCATGAAAACTCTGAATGCATCGATAGTTTTACCAGATAGTTTTACCAAGCCCATTGACTTTTAAAAGATTTTCGTTATAATTTCTTAAGTATTTTCAGTTATTTTTGTTCTTTACAATTTTATTCCCCTGTAGCTTAAATGAGCACATCATTTATGGAGCAGCGCGACATAACTGATAGGTGCGAATTTATCCGCCAAGCTTTTTGGCGGACAGTTGAGTATTTTCAGTTATTTTTGTTCTTTACAATTTTATTCCCCTGTAGCTCAGTTGGTAGAGCGAGTGGCTGTTAACCACTATGTCCGAGGTTCGAGTCCTCGCGGGGGAGCCATTCACTACCATCCGGCGCACCATTTTCTGGGTGGTTAACAAATTGCCCTCTATGAACTTCTTGTTCGTAGAGGGCAATTTTTATTTCTGTCGGCGTAAACGTGATATTTTCAACAAATTGCGCTATCTGCTGTTTTAACTCTTCAGGTTCAGCTGTATCACTTATTTCACTAAATTTCTTCAAGCTTTGGTGCATTATTTTTGCATTTAATGCCTTAGACTTTAGCTTATCAATCTCAAATCCGACATTTTCAATATTGCGCTCAAGGGATGCTTTTTGTTCTTCGAGGTCATGAATTTTCTTGTTAATAGTTGATACTTTACTCAAGCCTTTTCCAATTGCATTAAGGATGTTCTCAAGGTGATCATTGATAGGAGGCAGCTTTCGTTCAAACTCGATTTTTTCTTTTACGAGTTTTTTGATGATTTTATCGGTGTCTTTATTCGCGTCCCTGACAATTTTATCAATTCTTTTCTTATCTTTAGCAATAATTTTGAGCTGATCAATAACAAACTTTTCCAGTGCTTCGGCAGGTGCATATCTCATGTCACAATCAGATTTACCGTACCTGCTGTTTCGTGTGCATTGATAATAGGGATGAAGCCTTGTTCTTCCAGTGCTGTATTTAGGTGTCATGTATGAATCACAGCAACCGCATTTAACAAGCCCTTGCAGAATATAAGTATGGATTTTTTTCTGTCTTGTGCGCTTGGGAGATTTTAATTCAATTTTCTTCTGAACATTATTCCATGTTTCCATATCAATAATCTGGTTGTGCTTTCCTTTAAAGGTTTTATCTTTGTATGATATCTGCCCAATATAGAGAGGGTTAGTAAGTTTTTGTTTTACATTAGTAATATAAAATTTCTTTCCACCTCGGACAATGCCCTTGCGGTTAGACTTGTATTTTTTTGTTCGGTAGCCTTTGTTGTTCAAATAGTCAACAAGTGCCTGGATATTCTCAATTTCAATATATTTTTTAAACATTAGCTTTAGAAATTTAGATTCATCTTTATTGATTTTAAGTTGTCCGTCAACTAAGTCATATCCAAGCACTTGTCCGCCGTTCCATAAGCCTTGTTCAGCACGCCATGCCATCTTATCTT
>JAGLHE010000101.1 GCA_023143685.1 Candidatus Omnitrophota bacterium | reverse complement strand
CGAAATTCCTACACGGCCATAAAATAGTTGCGAGCAATCAAAAGTATCAAGCGAGCTTATTTTAATTGATCTTTTACTAATTCTACTAATTTCTCAACACAATCCGTTGGATTACCTTCAAAGATTTCTCCTTTTTGCTTTTGCGGGGGAGAAAAGATTTTGGATACTTGTGTTGGTGAACCAGAAAGTCCAAGGCGTTCTTCTTCAAGTTCCATATCCAGGGCTTTCCATATTGGGAACTCAGCCTTTTTAGCTTTCATCTTCCCTTTAAGAGAAGGGATGCGTGGTTCATTGATCTCTTTCACAACGGTAATCAAACACGGCATACGTGTTTGAACAATTTCAAAACCTTCTTCAGTCATGCGCTCAGCAATAAGTGTTTTATTCTCAATCTTCTCGATTTTTTTAACGTATGTGATTTGCGGGATGTCAAGATGTGTGGCGATGCCAGGGCCAACCTGGGCCGTGTCTCCATCAGAAGCTTGCTTGCCGCAGATGATGATATCAACGTCATCGAGTTTTTTCATAGCCATGGCTAAAGTGTAGCTTGTGGCCAAAGTGTCAGAGCCGGCAAACGCACGGTCGCTGACCAGGATACCTTCATCACACCCCAGGGAAATGGCTTCACGTAATGCTTCGGTTGCTTGAGGTGGGCCCATGGTGATGACCGTAACTTTACCTTCAAACTTTTCCTTTAACCGTACGCCTTCTTCAATAGCATACATATCGAACGGATTGATCATGGATTTAACACCTTCACGGATGAGGGTATTGGTTTCCGGGTCGATCTTGACGTCTGTTGTGTCAGGTACTTGTTTTATGCAGACAACAATATTCATTTCTACTTCGCCATTTCTTTAATCAACCCGAGGGCAATAATGCTTTGTTGGATCTGGCTTGTGCCTTCGTAGATTTGTGTAATTTTTGCATCCCGCATATATTTTTCCGCGGGATATTCTTTCATATATCCATAACCGCCAAAGACTTGAACAGCTTTGGTGGTAACTTCCATAGCCACTTCAGAAGCGTAATATTTTGCCATCGCAGAATTTTTACCCACGTTTTTAGCGCCTGCGTCAATTTCGCGTGCTGAGGCATAAACAAGCGCGCGGGCAGCCTCAACTTTGGTTGCCATATCCGCTATCATGAATTGCATCCCTTGAAAGCTGGAAATCGATTTGCCAAACTGTTTGCGTTCTTTGGCATATTTAAGCGCGGCATCCAAAGCCCCTTGCGCGATACCAACAGCCTGAGCACCGATACCCGGACGGGAATTGTCAAATGTTCGCATAGCAGTTAAGAATCCTTGTCCTTCCCGGCCGAGCAAGTTTTCTTTGGGGATTTTACAGTCTTGAAAAATGAGCTCACGTGTCGAAGATGCCCGTATACCCATCTTGTCTTCTTTTTTTCCAAACGTAAATCCAGGGGTATCTTTATCAACAATAAAGACACTTGCGCCGCGGGCCCCTTTCGCTTTATTGGTCATCGCAACAACCGTATACACTTCGGCATCGCCGCCATTGGTGATGAAATGCTTTAATCCATTTAAGATGTAATAGTCGCCATCTTTTTTGGCTGTGGTCTGCATGTTGCTGGAATCAGACCCTGCTGAAGGCTCGGTAAGCCCAAACGCGGCAAGCTTTTTACCGCTAGCGAGGTCTGGAATATATTTTTCTTTTTGTTCGTCATTTCCGGCAAGCAGGATAGGAAGGGTGCCAAGCGCTGAGGCAGCAAAGCAAATAGCAATTCCACCGCATCCTGCAGAAAATTCTTCCGTGGCAATACATAATTCTGTGATCCCGCCACCCATTCCGCCATATTTTTCATCAATGTAAAGGCCAAAAAGATCCGAGTCTGCCATAATCTTCATAATGTCCCAGGGGAATGTTTCGTTTCTGTCGTATTCAGCGGCTACAGGGCGAATTTTTTCATCAGTAATCTGACGACAAAGATCCCTGATCATTTCTTGTTCTTCAGTGAATTGGTAATTAATCATACGGCCTCCAGTACCTAAATTATTGAAAGACATAAAAATCTTTAAAAGTCGTTTGTAAAACTTTTCCATCCTACCACAGGAGAGGTAAATGAGGCAATAATTTTTTTAGGAAAAATTTTTTAGGAAAAACAAATCTTAGGGAAAGGTGGCCGAGACTTTTTCGTTGTGCGTAGCGCGTTGCACGTAAAATGCTGTCCCTTCTTCTTATGTCATAAAATGTAACCTTATGCATAAAATATGCCATGATTTGTTGTTTTGCGAAAAAAACTGATTTAAATGTTGACAAAGGGTGTGTGTTTTCATAAAGTAAAAGGGAATTCTTAGAGAAATCTTTGTTTTTTTTTGCGAAGAATTCGTCAAGGAAAGTATAAAATAATGGTTGAAGACAGGTTGATGACAATTGAAGAATTAGCAGCTTACCTGCAGGTCAAGAAGAGGACTGTCTATGAATGGCTTAAAAAGGGAAAGGTTCCGGCTATTAAAATCGTTGGTCAGTGGCGGTTTAAAAAAGACAAGATTGATGCTTGGCTGGAGCAGGGAGTCGGATAAGCCATCGCATTAATTAAGGAGGAGTGGAATGGCAGCAGAAAACATCAATGTGGAGAATGATATCCGCGAACTTGTGGCTGAGATTTTAGAAACAGAGCCGGAAGAAATCCGGAATGATGCCAGTTTTGTGAAAGATTTGGGCATGGATTCTATGATGGCTTTGGAAGTCCTGGCAGGGATTGAGAAGAAATACCGCATTGCAATCCCCGAAGATGCGTTACCGAAGTTTACGGATCTTAACGCGACGGTTCAGATTGTGAAAGGCATCCTGGAGAAGTCTTAGTCGGGGTGTTTTATTAAGTAAGCGTTTTGTCAATAAACATGAACATTAAATGAGAGGAGTTGTTCATGTATCTCAAAAAATTAGAGATATTCGGGTTTAAATCATTTGCAGATAAAACTGTTTTTAATTTTGGGCCGGGGATTACCGCAATCATTGGGCCTAACGGGTGCGGTAAGAGTAATGTTTTTGACGCGATACGTTGGGTTCTTGGTGAGCAAAGCGTGAAAGAGTTGCGCGGCTCGTCGATGGAAGATGTGATCTTTAGCGGGACGGACAAAAAACCGGGGTTGGGGTTTGCTGAGGTAAGCCTGACTTTCTCCAATGAATCACGGGCCCTGCCATTGGATTATAATGAAATCACGGTGACGCGACGACTGTTTCGTTCAGGAGAAAGCGAATACCTTTTAAATAAAACGCAGGTGCGGCTTAAAGATATTCTTGAGATGTTTATGGGGACCGGTGTCGGGGCGGAGGCCTATTCGTTTGTTCAGCAGGGGAAGGTTGATTTGGTCGTGAGTGCCCGCCCAGAAGATCGTCGGATGCTTTTGGATGAGGCGTCAGGGATTACAAAATATAAATCAAAAAAACGCGAGGCATTGAACCGCCTTAAGGATACAGAAAATAATCTTTTGCGTATTAACGATATCGTTGCGGAAGTTAAACGCCAGATTTCAACGTTGGAACGGCAAGCGAATAAGGCTCGTCGGTATAAAGCTGAGTTTGAGAAGTTGAAAGACCTGGAAGTCAAGCAGGCGAATTTAAGTTTGGGTGATTTTGATACGCAAAGAGCGCAAATGGATATCCTGTTGTCTGAAATGAAAGATCAGGAACGTAAGCTAAGTGGAGAACTGGAAGAATTAACT
>JAGLHE010000100.1 GCA_023143685.1 Candidatus Omnitrophota bacterium | reverse complement strand
CTGGCTCTTTCTCAAAATCCTGCCGTGAAAATTTCATGAATCCTGTACTGTCACCCATAATTTATCCTTTTAACCCTAAAATAAACTCGCTTGATATTTTTGACTGCTGGCAACTATTTTATGGCCGTGTAGGAATTTCGCATGGGGTCTTTGAAATTCCTATACTACAAGTCCCAACACTACGCTTATTGTCTTGCACTTGCTTTTTGAATTTTGCCTCATCAGAAAAAATATTTAACCTCGCCACCAAAGCGGCAAAGACCCATAAATTTGAACTTACTTCCATATATGTCCAACGATCTCCAAATATATTATTAACCATTAACACGATAATACAGATTGCAAACCCTAATCCCAGCCCTTTGGACAATTCATCATCCCCATGTAAATATAATTTTATCCCCTGAGAGAAAAAGGCAAAAACCAACAACAAAAAGATAAAGATCCCGACCAGGCCCTGTTCAGCCAGGATTTTCATATAAATATTGTGCGTGTCCCCTAACCGGAATCCCATCTGGGAAAAAACCCCATACCCTACTCCGGTCACCGGGCTTTCGTAGAAAAGATCCATGGCCTGCTGCCAAGCGATCAGCCTATGCTCAGCAGATGCGTCCAGCTCACCATACTCATTGGTCGTCATATTAATCCGTTCAATAACTTTATCCGGGAGGGCCACTTGCCAAAAAATCGCGACAAGGACAAGCGGAACCAATAAAATTCTCTTCTTCACGGCAAAAAGAAAAAACATTCCCACGGCCAGGCTTATATACGCTGCGCGTGAAAATAAAAACGTTATACAAAACAGGTTCACCCAAATCAACCCCAGCAGCAGCCATTTAAAAACTTTTTTACGCAGTGAAAAAAAGACCGCTATCAAAAGGATCGTATATTGGGTATAAAAGGCCGCAATCTCATTAGGCCCCAGGAAGACAAATGTCCCCTCAATCTTCTCTCTCGAGACGATCCCGGAATACCAACTGATCTGCCGGGTCAAATAAAAATCCATAAAAACCATAGTTACACACATCACAACAACCGTACGCCAAACATTTTCTTTAGTGCGAATATTATTCAACGTAATAAAAAAAAGTGTCGGGAGAATACAAAAATTTTTCCAGGACTGAACACGCAAATCAGAGATGGAAAATAACGAATCCAACTGAAGATAGGACGACCCCTGCAGCACAGAGACAAAAGCATACAGGATAAAAGCAACGGCAAGACCGTTAATAGGTGTTTTTTCAATAAATTTCTCTTTGCGTAACATCGTTGAAACACCCCATCCCAGAAGCAAAGTCAAGACCACGATATCCACAAAATCTTTCCCTAACGGAAAACCATGGAACCTGTCGATGATATTCCTCAGGGGCAGCAAAGCAACGAGGAACCACAGGGTCAACTCTGTTTTTCCGCTTAGTGCGCGCAATGCCAGAAGAAGACCAACACTATAAAGCAATACCGGTGCGAAACTTTTCATAAATGCGACAATACCCATATTAACGCTGCCCCCTTGTTTTTATCATTCTCGCAGGAATACCAACAACCGTAACCCCATCAGCAACATTATCCAAAACAACGGAATTAGCGCCGACCTTTACGTTATTCCCTATTTTAATGTCTCCCAGGACTTTAGCCCCGACACCTATATAAACATTATGGCCGATATGAGGAACCCCCTTATTCTGTAACCCCCTCGTCCCAACAACGACCCCAGGGCCTATCGAAAAATTTTCTCCGATGACAACATCACTATGTAATATCACAGGGCCAAAATGCCCGACATAAAACCCCTTGCCGATCCGCGCGCTCGCCGGAATAGAAACACCGGTAATAATCTCAATAAACTTAAACAACAAAAAGGCGATCAGTTTTAACAGCAAAGAAACAATCGGAAGCCTTACCGTACGCACCCACCGTCCGAACCGGTAAACCATAATCGCCCAAAGCCCTTGCTCAAAAAAAACATAAATATTTGCTTTATCTTTGGGGTTCTTAATGTACCGCGCGATGTCCGCTTTTAAATTAGTCAACATAGGGAATCCTTATCTTTAAAAAAGCTTTTAATAAATTAATCCAGGCCCATCGGGTAAACATCGAAAAGCCCAATGACTTGATATACCACTTTTTCGCTGACACGAAATCCTGTTTCATCAACGCCTGATCTCCAAGATCACGATAAACCTTAGCTAACGCCAAACGCTTAAGCTCCCGGGCCTCTAAGCAATCTGATGAATATTTATTGATAACGTAAAGGCGCGCCTCTAACATCTTCGCATGTGACCTGCTCATGCTATGGTCAGAAACACGGTAATACACGGATGCTTTATCGACATATCGAACATTATATTTTCTTGCCAGCCGGAGCCAGAAATCACGATCCTCGCACCCTAAATAGGTTAAGTGTTCGTCAAAAGAGCCAACATCTTCCCAGCATTCTTTTTTAAAAAGAACCGTTGACGTCGCGATGTCCGCCTCACGCAGGAAAAGGCTCCTGAAAATCTTCCCGGATAACAATGCGGTATTTCTCACCGGCCGGCCGATTTCATCACCATTGTCCTTGATTTTAACAATATCACTATGCACCAAAGCGGTATCATTATCAGCCTCCATGGCCTTCACCAAAGATTCTAAATGATCGGAGGCCCAGGAATCATCGGAATCTAAAAAAGCAATCCACTGACCTGCCGCGTTTGTAATGCCGGTATTGCGCGCTACTGAAACACCGGAATTTTTCTGATAAACATATTTAATCTTCTCGGGATATGTTGATGCAAACGTCATAATAATTGTTTTCGTATCATCTGTGGATCCATCATCAACGACAACAACCTCAAAATCTTGATAACTTTGAGTTAAAACACTTTTCATCGCGGCGGGAAGACACTGCGATGCATTATAAACCGGAATAACGACACTGACTCTAGGCATTTTCCCTCTGATCGTTTAATAAATCTTCGTATAAACGCACCATGGACATTACGTTCTCTTCCCATTCAAAATTCCTTTTGACAAATAACGGCCCTTGAGCAGACATACGTTGGCGCAAATCATCATTCTTCAGTAATTGAATAACGGCCCCAGCCATGGCGTCGGCATCATGGGGAGGGATCAATAATCCGGTCTTCCCCTCATCTATAATTTCACTTACACCCCCCACGTTAACACCAACAACCGGGATGCCTAAGCTCTGCGCTTCAAGCCCGACAACCCCAAAACTCTCATAAACAGATACCAAGACAACAATATCCATTTGACGCAAAAAATCCCCAGCCTCTTCAAAGGGTATTTTTCCTTTAAATTCAATGATATCCTTTATATTTAACACTTTTGCATAATCTTCTAATTCTTTCCGCCCTTCACCGTCACCACCGATGATAACCTTGAAGGTCATTCCACGGTCTTTTATAACAGAAACGGCATCAAAAAATATTTTGAACCCATATTCACTTCTTAAATCTTTTAGCACCCCAATACGTTTAACACCACGATTTTCCGGATTAACTTCCTTCGAGAACTTTTCTATATCAACCCCGAAAGGAATAATCTTTAATTTTTGCTTATTAAAACGGCAATATTTCTGAGTTTGTCCGGCTAAATACGCGGAAGTCGCCGTTACGCGCTGTGCATAGTGAAGTATCATTTTCTTAAAAATAAGCTTTTTCGTTGAAACTTCTTTATTATCCCCATAACGCACAATATCCATCCCATAAACAGAAACTAAAAAAGGCTTAACGCGCAACAATACACAAGCAATGCCAGCTAAGTCTAAATTGTGCAAATGCACAATATCAGGAGAGATCCGGTTTATCATTCTTTTCAAAGCCAAAGTATATCGAAACAACCACGGACAGGGAAAACGGTAGTCCGGCACTTTTAACGGATGGAGGGTCATGTCCCGGGGAAACGCCTCCTGAGGACCGTTATTTTCATCAAAAACAACATGGACATCATGACCCAAAGCCGTCAGGGCTTGACTCCATTTAATTATATGCGACCAAGTTGGGTTCGCCAAAAAACAAATTTTCATTGCCCGACTCCCTTACCATAATAAATTTCTTTAGACTGAACCTTTGCGAAACAAAAAAAGAAAAAAGATATAACGCCATAAACCCCTGTTTTCCAGTACGGACGGAATAAGAAACTTTTTAAAAACAAGTCTTTAGCCCATCGATAATCAGAGATGCGGTACCCGTGATACCCCAAGTCAAAATATTTCTCAGCCAGTCGTTTTCTTAAAATCTTTTTTGCCTCAGCGTTAATATCAGAACTAAAAAATTGCTTTTCAAAAACCTTAATCATATTCTCTGTGCCCGATTTAATATCTTTGGATGTATTCCCTTGATGAATTCGCCATTTGACTAACGGTTCTTTGATTAAACCGATTTGATGATGCTTTGCAATTCTTAACCATAAGTCTGCATCTTCTGTATAACGGATATTTTCATCAAAACCCCCAACCTGATCTAATATTTCTTTTCGTATAACAACGCTGCTTGGAATAAAAAAACATTCTTTTAAAAGATTTATAAAAATATGTCCTTGGTCAAAATATTTTTTTGATTCTAACCAATGTTTGAGAAAATGTCCCTCATCATCTATTAAAAACATGTCTGTGTAAACTAATGCATAGTTATGATATTGTTCAAGAAACGCAATTGTTTTTTCCAGTTTTTCCGGAAAAAAAATATCGTCTCCATCTAAAAAGGCAATATATTCACCCTTAGCATGGCTTAGCCCGACATTTCGAGTTTTTGCTGCCCCACCATTCTCCTGCCGATAATAAACAACCTTCTCCGGGTGCTTTTCAACATATCCCCTTACGATACCCTCAGTAGAATCGGTTGAACCGTCATCGACAACAATAATTTCAAACCTTGGGTACGTTTGATTTAATACGCTTTCTAAGGTTTCAGCAATAAACTCACCACAATTGTAAGCCGGAATAACAATACTTACTAATTTAGGCATGGTTAACCTCAACTTTTTACAGTATAGAAAAGCAAACAGACAACCATACTTTTCTATACATCAGTTAAAGAAGACGTAAGCTAACAAAATTAAAAGTGGACTTTCTTATAATATCTTCGATATTGCTGGAGCATTCCGACATCCAAAAAGATGTCAATCCATCGCCTTAAGAATTTTCGGATAAAAGGAAATTGGATAAGTAAAAAAAGGAAATTCTTCAGCATTCTTCCAAAAAGATATCGTGGCATTCCAAAATACCAAACAATATTTTCATCAACTTTTCCAGATTTTTTTACAACTAAATATCTTCCGACTGCCATAGTCCATGAAGTAATATAATTTAACGTCATCCGCTCCCTGGCAACCGGATGCCACACTAAAGCATCTCCAAAATAATATATTTTTTTATTGGCTGCCTCTAATCTCCTGCAAAATTCCGTGTCATCACCAAGCGTACCTGCCCCAGGACCCAAATTTACATTGTAAAGACCGATTTCATCAAATACTTTTCTTTTAACAACCATATTTGCCCCAACCAGAGGAGCCATTGACACAAGATCATAAGGCTTGATATCTGTTCCATAATCGTATACAACAATAGCTCCACACAAGATATCAATATTCTCAGTAACCCACCGAGGAGCATTTTCCGGGTAAGCTGGTAAAATACGCCCTCCAAAAGCATCAAAATCATTTTCCTGGGCAAATTTGTGGATATTTTGAAGCCAGGACTTGTCCATAATGACATCATCATCGCTCAATGCAATGATATCTCCTTGCGACTCCTTAATCGCCTTATTTAAGGCATGACACTTCCCTTTTTTGGATTCAAATATGTAACGTAATCGACTCCCAAAATTGTCTTTGTAACTTTCAATGATTTCTTTAGTCTGATCACTTGAATTATTATCGGCAATAATAATTTCCCAATCGAAGCTATCAATATTTTCCTGACTAACCAAAGAATCCATTGTGATTCTCAGAGATTCGCCTCGATTATATGTACAGAGTATAACGGAAATCTTCATGTATTTATCTCTTTACTCCGTTGCCCAATTAATGATTCAGGTGCACAGCTATCATCCCTCAAATATTCCATATTCAAACTTTCGTAGATTTCTTCTAAAAACCGCTCCCGTGCCTGCCCTTGATAACTGAATATTCTTTCCGATAATTTTTCCATAACCACCAAATTAAATTCTTCCAAGGCTTTTACAATATCAAAAGATAAATTCGAGACATCACTAATCCGATAAGCTATCTCCCTCATAGCCGGTATAAATCCACTCAAGGAATATTGAATATTGGGATTATCATAGAAAATAACTGGACGCCTCAGCAGGGGATAATATAACCCCAACGATGTCATGTCCGTAACCATCACATCTGCATAGGACAATAACAAATGCGTGCTTTCTTTTGGTACTGGAATATAAACATTTATCTTTTTCAATCGTTCCAATAACACTTTAATATTTTTACCCTCATAATGATTCTCGACATGAAAATTATGCAAGTGAATAGATAAAATAATATTAAATTCATCCTGAAGCCTGTTAATCTGCTCAATTAATTCCTCTCCTTGATTCTGTATAAGACAATACGGCCCCCAGGAAGAAGCTATCATAATTGTTTTTTTACTAGGATCGAGATTTAGTTTTAATAATTCCTCTTCACGATTAAAATTCCGGCTTTTTTCTAACAGTTCGTCCGCCGTCAAACTGCCTACAATCTTTACACAATCATAGAACTCGGGATAATGGGCTCTGACCTGCTCCTTAATTAAATTACTATGCATAAAAATTTTCTCATAAAGCATGTTGCCATGGCTATCTTTAGATCCCTTTCCATAAATATAATGCCCGCCGCCTATTTGTTTCCCGGAGCTAATACCATGGCTTACATATATCTTCGGGCACTCTTCTCTAAAATAAGGCCCATGATCTGGGAAAATGATTAAATCCCATTTTAATTTACGCGCAATAGAATACGGTATCCGCCCGCGTTCAATTAGCAAGTGCAACACCTAGAGAAAATATGTTAGGATGGTTGCATGAAAAAACAATACAAACAACTCACGAGTGATGAACGGGATTTAATCGCCATTCATTATGCTAATGGCTTTAACATTAGCGACATAGCAAAAATGCTTAATCGAAACAAAAGCACAATCTCCCGGGAGCTGACGAGAAACAGCTCAAAATCTTCAAAGGTTTACCTATCACAACAAGCTCAAAAACGAGCTCAAAAACGCAAACAACAAGCCGCCATGAAAGAAGAGCTAAAATGTCACAAAATCAGGAATTTTGTGAAGAATAAACTTAAAATTGGATGGACACCTGAAATCATTGCTGGAGAGCTAGCTCTTGACTCTAAAAATTTAAACATAAGTCATGAGTCAATTTATCTTTATATTTACAAAAAACGACCCGATTTGGTTCAGTATTTAGCTAGATCTCACAAGAAACGATTTAAGCGTGTCCCAAAATCAAACAAGAAAAACAATCGTATTCCTAACCGTGTTTCTATTGATCAACGACCTCAAGAAATCAATGACCGCTCTGAATTCGGACACTGGGAATCTGATGCCATCGTGTCTAAACAAAGCAAAGTTTCGTTAGCTGTCTCTATTGAACGAATCTCTAAACTCGTCAAAATCAAGAAAATCAAACAAAACAAAGCCAACTTGTTCTCGAGGGCAATCATACGTCGAATGAAACCGTTGCCACCTTATGCTAGGCGTTCGTTTACCTACGACAATGGCTCAGAGAATGTTTTACATGAATTTATCAACGATGAGCTAAACTCTGACTCTTATTTTTGTAATCCCTATCACAGCTGGGAGAAAGGTTCTGTTGAAAATGTTAATGGATTAATCAGAAGATTTCTTCCCAAGAAAACAGATTTTGCTAAAATAACTCATAAACGCATCAAAGAAATTGAATTCCTGTTAAACAATAGGCCTCGCAAATGTCTAGGATTTAAAACTCCTGTTCAGGTCTTTCTAGAACAAAGCGTTGCACTTGCTAATTGAATCCGCCCCGCCTTGGTGCGAATCTCCGGATTGCTTTTTTATAGTTAATAAAATTTTCTGGTGTCGGCAGACAAAACCATACGCGCACACGGCGGTCGCTCAACATATGCTTATAAATGATATACGTATAATCAAACATCAGCTCGTTACGCGCGACAAACAAAACATCTTTCTTCCCTTTGAATTGAAGAAAAAAGCCTTCAATACGAAAAAATAGTTTTTTAAAAATTTCTCTCATTGGCTTAACCTATTCTGATGAATTCTTTCTCATCCTTAATACAGATTCAATAGCGCTTACATCATGCCAAAACGTTGTTTTAATATTCTCGGGCTCTGATTCAACAAGATGTACCTTATGTCCTAACCGCATAGTTGATTCCAGCATTGGAATATCCCCGGAAAGCCCTTTGCGTACTTTTTTAAATATGTCCTCAAGCACCCTCGTTTGAAAAACCTGAGGATCGCAGGCATACCCTAAAGACTTCCGTTTTAGAACTTTTTTAATACGACTAGGATACCTCTCAAATACCGTATGAAATGCCGGGAGATACGCCGTCACAACATTATTTCTTTTGGACGCCTTAATACATTTTCCCACAAGAATCTCAGAAACTGTTGGGCTCACCGCATTCTGAATAACAATGCGGTCTGCGCCAGTGATTTCGTGAAAAGCGTTGCGTATCGTATCCTGACGAACCTTCCCGCCAGGAACAACCTTTATTAGTTTTTTAATCTTATGCTTACCTAACAATGCCTGACATTTTTTTTGAAATCGCTCGTTAACAGACAAATAAATTTCATCGACTTCCTTAATTTTGTCATAAAGTTCAAGACAATGAATAATCATCGATTTACCCACAACCTTAAGAAATTGCTTAGGAACTTCAGTTCCAATTCGAGTCCCCCTACCACCTGCTAATATAATTGCTACAATTTTCATAATTTTGTCCGGCCGAATGAAGCCCCTTATCTAATCCTTAATGGGAAGATCGTAAGACATTAACCATTTCGTTGAACACGGGCCAAGAGCATACCTCAATTCGACTTCCTCTATTAATTTCTTTCTGATTAATATTAAATGCTCCTCCGATAATTCCACTGCTTCTCTAATTTTCCTATAAAAGTCAAAAACGTTTCTCTCTGAAACAAATACCTCACTACTAACATCTTTGCTTCCGGGCGCGTCGGTCACAACAGGGATTATTCCGCAAGCCATAGCCTCCTTAATAACATTACTTTGTCCTTCCCGATCACTGGCAAGCAGCAAATAATCTGCTCCCTGCATCAGCTTATTAACATCTTCCCTAAAGCCAAGAAACTGCACCCTATCTCTTAATATGGTATTTTCTTTTACCCTTTTTTCATATTGCCCTCGTAACGGTCCATCCCCGGCGATGATAAGACGCCCATCAAAACCATTTTGAGATAAAAGAAGAAAACTTCCCAACAGCCGATCAATACGCTTATCCGAACCCAGGCGATGAACAGCAAGAAACATCTTTTCTCCATTTCGGCAATTCAAATCATTGCGCATAATTTGTTTTGATTCGTCATCATGGTAAAATATTTTTGTGTCAACACCTCGAGTACAAGTGACAATTTTAGACGGAGCCACATGCCACCTAACTTGTAAATCTTTTGTTACATCTTCACTGACCGATGTTGCTTTTCGGATCAAAAAATGAAGCATATAAAAATATATTTTTCGCTTCAACTTTAATATCCCCTGAATGACTGCAGGCTTATTATTCATCCCTTTCTTAAACCGTTCAGTATCAGCCGGAAAATTGTGATGTGAAATATACATATTGTTCTTTGTGAAGAGCCATCCGGCAATTATTTCGGAAAGAGGGAAGTCATCAATTTGATTATAAAGCCAAATTATTTTTGTTGCCCTAATACTCTTTAAAAACATTACCGCCCGAATAAACTTTACGAGCTTCCGTTCATTATCATGAAAAGGGAAATTGACCATATTGACATGCGGGACATTTTTATTAAATTCTTTCCAATAATCACCCTTATGAGCCGCTACAATAATTCTGGTTTTACGATCATCAATATATCTGACTAAATTCATGGTTCCTTTTTCCATTCCGGCAAACTGGCCGCAGGACCGCTGGATAAAAACTACCCCTTCTGTCTTGTTCCCTTTTTTGCAAAAGACCTGAACGACCTTCCTGATCTTTCGAAAAAACGCAGATGATATTTCGCAAAACTTGCGTAATATCGGCAAAAAACTCAAACGCATCAGGCGCCGCAACAATAAAGGACTCCGCACACGAGACCCCTCAAACCAATGCGTAATCAATGTTTTATCCAAGGCTCCGACAAACCTGCAGACATCGAATATTTTAAAAGAAGGGGCAAATCGCATTGCATAGGTTTCCGCTACATCCCGCTTCAAAAAATAATCCCCCAGGGCAACAGCCTCATCCAGCTCAGGACGCGCCTGGATAGCCGTTAACATTTCCGTCATACAATCTTTAAATTTATTGTCGATAAGGCACCCTACGTTATCCAAGATCGCAGCCGGGAGATGATCATAAAAGTCATATATTCCCTGGCGCAGGTGCATCAGCCCCCATTGCAACGCATCCTTATTTTCTTTTTCTTTAAGAACTGGTTCCCAGGCGTTCTGGCTCTGCCGGGAATAAGAGAGCGTCAACCCATGGTCTGCTGTAATAAATAATTCAAGGATATACATAGCTTCCCAATTAACAGGGCATGTCTTCTGCGCAATATCCGGAGAAAAATAATACCCGGCTTTATGATTATTCGGAATAATAACCCTCTGGTCTGACGAGGTGACCCCGAAATAAAACCCATATAGATCCTTGTGCGGGTCTTGCCCCGCGGAAATTAAAATCTTCTTCATAGCCTCCTGAAGACTGCCCTTCCATCCCAGGTCCACGACCCCAAAAGAGATATCTTCCAGAAGGCCTTCCTGCTCAAAATACCCAGCAGTGCGAGTCCTCTGTTCTTTGACTTGTGCTAATATCAACGCAGATAACGGTTCTTTCTGCAATAAAGACCGTAATTTTTCAATATCAGACTCATCCAAATGTGTATCCAGTCCAACCGAGACCCCACAGCTCTTTTCTATTTCATTTTGGATAATCTCCGGGGCAATGCCGAGACGATTAGCTAAAATATTCAGCGAAAGGATCGGGTTACGCATGAGCAGCCAATTTGCTTGCTCTTCCTTGATTTCCTGGCAGCTAGCCAGAACCCATGCTTGCCGTGATCCATAAAGATAACGTAAATCTATATCCATCTTCATCGCTACTTTAACTCGTTGAGCGATTTCCAAAAGGATTTGTCCGTCCCTTGCGATAAAATACAATCTTTTAAGATTTTTTTTCCGGGCTTCCTGAAGGATCCAGGCCACATACCCTAACAGAATCGGTCCGGCCAGGTCTACCCCCAACTTGTGCAAAGTCCCGGCGCTGCCGGATAATGTATATCCAAGCCTGGCAAGACGCGAGGCCCCTGCCAACTGTTCGTAAAAACACACATTGTCCAGCTCCGTGTCTGACGCATTGCACAAAATCTTTTCATAACGGGTTAACTGTGTCTCAGAGACATAAGAATTCTGAATTCCTTTTTCTTGCGGACTGGCGACATCTGCCCGCTGATTATCCCCGATATGGACCATCTGCCTGGGAGCGCATCCCTCTTTCTCTAAAATAATGTCAAACAACCGGCCTGTCCTTTTTGTCATTAAATGTTCATTAGAAACATAAATTTTATCACCCTCTTGATATGCCCCGACTTTTTCCAGAAGCTGTTGGATAAAATCCGCAGGAAGATACATATCCGACACAAAAATAACTTTCTTACCCTCTTTGCGTAAAGACTCCAGAAGCTGAATAACACGCGGCACAGGCCGGACAGAATCCAGTTCAAGCCGCATTTCCTCCCGGATAAGATCCTCACAGATATCTTTGGAAAGTTTAAATTGCCTTTCCAGTACCGAATAAATATCCCGAATATTACACCCTTCAGCCTTGATTGTTTCCTGGGCTTCTTTTTCTGCCGCGACGCGAAACTGGCAAAACCGTTCTCTCAATTCTTGGGGCACACTGCGTGCGTTCTGCTTTAGCCCCTCTTGCAGGCGATAAAAAACCCCTTGCGGGGTTCCGCAGTCACGCACCAAAACCGTATCAAATATGTCAAAACTATAAACTTTAACCTTTGCGTGCCTTATTTTGGCAAGATGGCTTTCAAATTGATGCTGTGTCATATCCGCAAAACCTTTTTTCTCAAGTAACGAAAATTCTCGCTACAGGAATTTTTTGTAAAATTAAAGTTGTTAGAATTGCTAAACCATAGGCCACAAGTGGGAAAAGTAAATCCCAGGCAAGAGGAGAAAAAAATGGCTCACGGAAGACAAAAAAGGCATCAAGGATTAACACATGAAGAACATATACGCCTAATGTTAACCGCCCTAACTTTGGGAAAATACTATTAGCCCCAACCGTTGGATATTGTAACGCTAACATAAAGACCCCGGTTGCCAAAGGAATTGTGCTCAAAAGATATGCGTAGGAAGGTTCAACCTCATAAAATTTCCATAAGAAAAACAACTCCAGAAATCGCAATATCCCCCCACCCACAACAAGACATACAGCCAGCCTCGTTGAATAATTCTTCATTTTCGAAAGCCTCCACCCCGTAGCAACAAATATGGTTATAAGCAAAGGCCCTAGAAGATCTTCACTCGCAATGTCATACCCCAACAAAGGAAGAACAGAGTATCTTTTTCCTAAAATACCGACAATATATAAACTCATGGCTCCAGGGATAATAAATTTTTCTTTCTTTACATAAATAAAGAAAGCTAAAAACATCAATCCGATAATCAAGGCCGTCAGAAACCACAATTGATAAGACGTCCCCATCATAATATATCGACACGGCTCTTCAATCGCCCCAGCCACATGACCTTTAAAAACGTCAGTCATCCTAAGAAAATTCCAGTACACGCCTCTTAGAAAGCCATATTCGCACATATCCTTCAACCACAGCGGTGAATAAAAAGCATAAACAATCGACCATAAAACAAATATCTGAAACAAACGCTTACAATATCTTTTCGTTAAGGCAATAACTGGTTCTCCGGAAAGGAGTTTTTTCCCAAAAAAGTATCCGGATATCATGCAAAAAAAAGGAACAGCAAACCCAATGCAATCTATCAGCACATATAAATTTTTATAAATACCGAGTCCATAATATTCGCTGGAATGATGAAATGGTTGCGTGTGCAAAAGAACGACATAGAAAATCGCAAAGACTCTTAAAGTATCAATGCTTGAGTTACGTTGCTTTTTTTCGCAGTTTACAGACATCGTCTCTCTTACTCCTTCCCGGGAAATACATCGGCCCATCTGCTAAATTCCTGCCATTCGTCTAATCCTACGCTTGACGGTCGACTTTAAACCTGAAAACTTATTGCACAGAGGAGCCCTGATCCCCGACAGAACCATTCTGGGACAACAATATTTCACTGTAATTCATCCATTCTTGTTTTTATTTCTTCGCCATTTTTTATAACAAAACGAATGATTTCACAGATATGATTGATTTGTTCTTTAGTTATAGCGCTTCCTGTAGGTAAACAGATAACACGTCCAGCCAAAGATTCTGTAACAGTTAAATTTTGCTTAAAGTTAGATGGGGCAGTGCAATAAGGGGCCATGTTATGACAACCCGGGGCAAAGTATGTCCTAACCAATACATTTTCTAAATTTAAAATTTTAACAAGTTGATCCCTGGTGACCCCTGAAATCTCCTCGTCCATCTCTAAAACGATATACTGATAATTATACTTTTCCGGCTCATCATAGGACATTAACTCTATGCCTTTTGTTCCAGCTAAAGCTTTCCCATATTCCGTATAGTGGCGATAATTCCCGGCAATTAACTCATCCACATCTTCTAACATTGTTAATCCCATCGCAGCAGATATCTCATTCATTTTTCCATTAATTCCAAGTGAGATGACATTATCACCACTGTCAAAACCAAAATTCTTCATTGATCTTATTTTGAGCGCCAAATGATCATCATTTGTTACGATAGCTCCCCCTTCAAATGTATTTAAAAATTTTGTAGCATGAAAACTAAAAACCTCCGCATTGCCAAAGTTTCCGATATTCTTTCCTTTGTAAGTAGCGCCAAACGCATGGGCGGCATCAAATAATACTTTAAGATTATGTTTGTCAGCAATTTGACTAATTTCCTCAATCTTACAAGGCCGCCCCCAAAGATGCACTCCCATAATGGCTGTTGTATGTTGTGTAATTAATTCTTCAATAAGCCGCGGATCCATCATGTAAGTATCCGAATCAATATCACAAAAAACAGGTGTTATTCCCATCCACTTTAACGCATGGGCGGTAGCAACAAATGTAAATGATGGCACAATAACCTCACCTGTTAACGCAACGGCCTTACTCGCAATCTCCAACCCCATAGTTCCATTGCATACAGCAATACAATGTTTGACTCCGATATATTCAGACACCTTTTTTTCGAATTCCTGAACGTTTGGGCCATTATTGGTCAACCATCGCCGATCCAAAGCCTCATTTATCCGCGTCAAAAGACGCTGGCGGTTTCCAATATTCGGACAGCCGACATACAGCTTCTCCCGAAAAGCTTGTTCTCCTCCAAATATAACTAAATCGTTTATTGATTCTTTTTTGATCATTTTTCTAAAATTATTTTTTTACAGTATAGGAAAATATAAAACAGACAGCCATATTTTCCTACACGTTGGCTAAAGAAGATGTGAGCGTTCAAAATTAAAAGGCGAACTTTCTTGTTTTACGATCCAAAAACTCCCGGTATTCACACCTCATTTTCTTTGCGATAATATCCCAGGTATAATTCTCTAATACCTTGTCTCTTCCATTTTTCCCTAATTGACTACCCTTCTCCTTATCTTTCAAAATGGAAAGAATGGCTTCGGCTAATTCATTGGTATTCCCATACTCAACCAAAAGACCATCTACTCCATCTTCAATATAAGATGCGGGTGCCGTATTTTTACAAGCTATGACCGGTTTACCACAAGCCCATGCCTCCAAATAAACAATCCCAAAAGAATCAACATCTGAAGGCATAACAAACACATCGCCAGCAGCATAAATCTCAGCCCTTTCCTCTGTAGGAAATTCATCGATATCAAAAACTTTCTTTCTGTCGTTCTCATTCATTGCGAGCAAACGATCCTCTATTGCCGATGCACAATCCGGCCTCTTTTCACCTGCCAAGATTAACTGCACATCTCCCATTTGCTGCCATACAATCTTCATGGCATCCATTAAGGTTAAAACACCCTTACCTTTCGTCTTGCGGGCAAGAAATGTAATCGTAGGCGATTTGTTCAATTGGTGTTTTTCTCTGAAGCTCTGGCCCTCTGCCTTAAGAAACATCGAAGGATCAATGGCGTTCCCAACAACGCTTATCTTTTTTTCCTCTATTCCCTTGGTCAATAAAATCTTCTTTTCAAATTCTGTAAATGCAATGTTTAAATCAGCCTGCTTTAAAATTTTATCCACGATCGGAGCGTCGCGCCACCCCTGATCCATTCGCAAGCTTGGCATAACAACAAGAGGAACGCCCATAATTTTTTTCATAAGGTAACAAAAATAAGTTGTCGACATATATGCCGTACAAGCAACAATCATATCCGGTGTAAAAGGCCCCCATTTTAGATGCTCAACAGCATCTTTGAAAATAAAATTGATTAAGCGAGATCCTCCCGGCATGGTTCTAATTTTATTAAATAATAAATTGTAAAAACCATGCCTTATCGGGAAGCGCTTAATCCTGACACCATTAACAACCTCATCCCGAGGAAAACTTTTACCTTTAAGAGTTCGATCAAAAAATTGGCCTACAGACATAGCGTTAGCTGTAAACACATCCACTTGGTCGCCACATTCCACAAGCTTCTCCGAGAGTTCCTTCATGAGAACCTGAACACCCCCCACAGATGGCGGATAAAGATGGCATATATGCAATATTTTCATTTTTATTGGAATACCTTTGGGATCCCCATCCGGTGACCATTCATTGTTTTCTTAATTTTTGCTATCAGAGGCATCATTGATTTTCCATTTCATGCTATGCTGAAATATTGCCCCTGAGTGTTTGTGGGCTCCGCTCATCTCCAAATCTATAACATCAAGTCATTGACCTTCTTAAAAATTTGGTTCTTCAGTTACGACAAGAGTTATTTGATTCCAATATTTTCTGATATTCTTCCCTGATCCTGCTCGCGATAATGTCCCAGCGGTAATTATTTTGCACTTTCTGCCGTCCAAGCCTTCCCATGGATGCCCTGGCATTAGTGTCCTGGAGCAGTTTAATAATTGATGCCGCTAACTCCTTCTCATCCCCGTACCCAACCAAAAGACCGTCCTGTCCATGATTGATCAGGGTTTCTTGGGGCGTATCCCTGCAGGCGATCACAGGGGTTCCGCTCGCCCAAGCCTCTAAATAAACGATCCCGAACGAATCCGTATTCGACGGCATCGCAAAAACGTCACTCGCCGCTAGGATATCTTTCTTCCTGTCCTCTGAAATTTCATCAAACTCTATCACATTTTTGCGATACATACCCCCCATAGATACCTTTTTTTTCTCAAGAACTTCTCGAAAACGTTCATCTTTATGGCCGGCCAATACCAATTTCGCATTGGGAATATGTTCCCATACTTGTGGCATGGCATTCACCAAGGTATTAATCCCTTTTCCCATAACATGCCTTCCTACGTAACCGACCACAGGGGCATCTGCGATGCTAAACTGCTTCCTGAATTTATTCGCATCAGACACAAAAAATTTTTCACAGTCAACACCCACCCCAATAACTACAAGCTTCTGTTCATTAAGCCCTTTTTCCAAAAGGAACCTTTTTTCATATTCTGTTAAACAAATAATCAGATCCGCACTCTCCAACATCTTATAAATGATCGGACTTTGCGCCCATTCATCTTGCGTATGAAACGCCGGAGTCATGACCAGGGGAATCTTAAAATATTTATTTGCGAGATAACAGAGATAGGTCGTCGTATGATAATTATTGACCGCCATGACAATATCCGGCTTCTTGCGATAAATATCTAATAACATCTGAGGGATACACGGACCGTGCGCCCACATCTCATACGCAGCTTTCAAAAATAATTCTCTTAATTTATGCCCCCCTCTTATTTTTCCTAATTTTCCGAATACAAATGAATGAACCCCATAGTGCGGGGAATACCGCCTTATCCTAACGCCATTAACAACTTCTTTTTTGGATAAAGGGATAAATTGGGGATCAAACCGCTCTAACTGGCTTAAATTCCTGGCATTCGACGTAAAGACCGATACGTCATCACCGTGCCGAACTAAAGCTTCAGACAATTCCTTATTATGTACCTGGTTACCGCCCAGGGACGGATAATAAAGATGGCTGGCATGCAATATTTTCATACTTTTCTCATCTTTCATCCTGGCTTGACGTCTTGTTAATCGTCCAGCCCATAGGCCATAAAAATACAGCATTCGTCGGTCGTGCAGAGGCTTCAGCCTCAACAAAGAAAACATCCACATGCCGTATCGCAAAAGGGTGGATCATCTTTTCATCCCACACTGCCGCATTCACCCCATAAATACCAGGAGCCAGGTTTAACTTCCCCAAGTCAACTTCCACAGTGCCTTGCCCATCTATTTGAACAATAGAAAAATTATCTTCTCTGGTATCCGACATACAGCAGACCACCCCATCAGCGCGGGTCACTTCTAACGAGAAAACCGGATTTTCAATTTTCTCTTTGGCTTCGAAATCCACGCTAATAATAAAATGCGTCCCCACACTAAACGATTCCTTTTCGTCCCGGGTTTCATCCATAATATGAACTTCTTTGATCTCAACCACAGCTTCATCATCGACCTTTACCCGATCCATCTGCTGCCTGGTCATTTTTTTCTGGAATTCATGTTTGCGCTGGCGGTGAACCAAATTTTCATAATACGGGATCACCTCACCCGGAATGCCTCCTTTTAACACCTGGCCCTTATCAAGAAGGATAACCCTTTGGCACAGATTACGAATCAAGGCAATGTTATGCGACACCAAAATAATGGTCACTCCGGAGTCTAGGAGTTCGCGCATTTTCTCCGCACATTTGGATTGAAACGCAATATCTCCCACGGCCAGGACTTCGTCGACGAGTAAAACCTCAGGGTTAACGTGCGCTGCCACAGAAAAACCCAGGCGTGAAAACATTCCCGAAGAATACCGCTTAACCGGGGTGTCGATAAATTCACGGATACCGGAAAAATCAACAATGTCTTCAAACTTCTCATCGATCTCTTTCTTTTTCATCCCAAGGATCGTCCCATTAAGATAAATATTCTCTCTTCCGGTTAACTCCGGGTGAAACCCGGCTGTTACTTCAATCAACGCAGAAAGACGGCCATTCACAGCCAAAGTCCCCTTATTGGGAATAATAATCCCGGAAAGTAATTTGAGGATCGTGCTTTTTCCGGCGCCATTAGGCCCAATAATCCCAACAACCTCCCCTTTCTTAATATGAAAGTCAACATTATTGACGGCCCAGAACTCACGTTTTTCCAGTTCATCCCGGCCATGCCCTTTTCCGATCATATTACTAAAAAAATTAGGGATACTATCACGCAAAGAATTAAATCTCTCTCCTTTACGAAATTTTTTAGAAACATTATTAAACTCAATAGCATTCATTTATATTTCTCCTCTCATTAACTTTCTTAAAAATTTCTTCCTAAATGTTCTCGGCAAACAAAGGCTCTTTTTCACAAAAAATCCGTAATCCTATCAAAAACATAAAGACTGAGCTTGCCCCTGCATAACCAAACCAACCCATATCCGGCATTTGTTGTAAGACAACAACACTATTAATGGCTTCAAGGATACTGCCAACCGGATTCGCTAACAAAAAAACACTCCATTTCCCGAATTGATCTACGGAGTAAAAAACCGGGACAAAAAATATCCCGAAGGTCAGCATGGTTTGGACAACATATTTAATATCCCGGAAAAAAAGATTTCCTGCGGCTAAAAGGAGGCCCAGTCCCGCTGTGAATAAAAACAAAAATATAATCAAAACCGGCAGCCATAAAAGGTAAATACTGACGCCTAACTGAGCAACCGTTAAAAGAACCGCTAAGACAATAATCGCAATCGCAAAATCAAAAAGACAGGCTAATGTCGAAGCTAACGGAAGCACGGCATTAGGAAAGTAAATCTTTGTTACCAGGCTGCTGTTGCCCACCAGGCTCTGAACGGAAAAACGTATCGAGCTGATAAAAAAAGTCCAAGGCAAAACTTTAACAGAAATCGAGACGACCTCCAATAAATCAATCGTTGTCCCCGAAACATTGGCCATCGCATATTTAATAAGAATCCCCGCGCAAACCGCGACAATCGGCATAAACAGCGCCCATATAAATCCCATGGCGGCCTGTTTATAACGGATACGGATATCCCTTAAAGTTAACATAAATAGTAGGTCCCGATATTGAAAAACTTTTTTAAGCATTACAACTCCTTTTTTTAGTTCTAATTTATTTTATCAGTTAAAAGATGAACTATTCTTTTGCGAAAAAGCATTTCGCAAAAGATCGATCGATGACAATCCCTCGAGGAAAAGAGAACCAAGAGTTATGCCTTAACTGCCAGGCCTTTATCCAGCAATACCTGGTTTAATAATTTTCCCTTTTGCGCGACCGCTTCCGGATTGTTCTCGCCGGGAAGATAATAAATATCCACGATATAACGGCCGTAGAGCCCCCGCTTAAACGTCTGTACCACAACAACCGGGCGGCTTGCATATTGTCCTTTTCCGGACGGCTTCTTTACTGCGCATTTATGCAGCTCTTTCACAACAAACTTCTTGGCTTCTTCCCCTTGGGGTGTGCTCATCTCCGGGCAATTGATCCCGCGAAGACGCACGCGATGTTCCTGTCTTATTTTAAACCCGACATCTATCTCAAGGTCCAATGTATCGCCGTCAACTACCTTAATTACTTGCGCGGCATAGCGGTAGAGCTGCTGATCTTTTTTCTTAAGCGATGAAGATTTTTCAGAAACGCCGGCTTCCTTTAATTCGTGATAATACCCGCTTTTAATCCTCCGGATAAGTTCATATTTATCCCAACTATGTCGGCATGCTTCTTCTAAATAAAATTCCCGTGCCTTTTTATCATGGACCGGCAATACAGAAACAAACATACTCCACTGGACAACACGGTTATGATATACCGGGGTGTAACCATCAGGGTATGTTTTATAAAACTGTGTGTACTTCTGAAGAGCTGCCCGATGTACGTCAATATCATTAGCGATATCTTCCATGCGCTGAGCGGTCTGTGCCTGATATGAAAGAGCGAGTTGTCCGACTTCCCAAAAAGCCTTGACCATAGCAAGTTTGGATTCATCTTCAATCGAATTATCAACAACTGAAAGTATGTCCTTAATTTTGGTTAAAATTTTAGTATCTAGCATAGTGGTGTTTTCCCGATTTTTCGCA
>JAGLHE010000010.1 GCA_023143685.1 Candidatus Omnitrophota bacterium | reverse complement strand
CATGTATGTGTTCGTAACATTTTTACAACTCCTTCATTACTTTAATATATTCATTCTCACTTATTTCTCTCTGCTCCCCTGTTGACATATTCTTAAGTGAGGCAGTCTTATTATTATATTCTTTCTCCCCCAAAATCATTACAAACCGCGCCCCGATTTTATTAGCGACTTTCATCTGATTCTTAATTGATGCGAACTTATAGCCCATACTACTTGAAAATTTATTTTCCCGCAATGTGTTTAAAATTTTAAAAGTACGGGGCAAAAATTTCTCATCACCTGCAATAAGATATACATCAATCGTAGGGTGCTCCTCCTGCTGGATCTCTGGCATAGCCAGCATAATACGCTCAACCCCTAACGCAAACCCTACAGCATCGACCTTTGGTCCGCCTAGCTGCGTCACCAAATTATTATACCGGCCCCCGGCGCCCAAGGCATCCTGGCTGCCAAGAGAGGCATCTGAAATTTCAAAAACTGTATGCGTATAATAATCAAGGCCGCGAACTAATTTGGGGTCTTCAATATAATCAACCCCAAGATCATCCAAAGCCGCCTTAACCTTAACAAAATATTCCTGGCTCTCTGAAGAGAGATAAGCACCCGTCGTTAAATCTATTTTAGAAACGATTGTTTTGCACTCCTTGCTCTTACAATCAAGGATACGAAAGACATTGCGCTCAAACCGGCTTTGACAATCCCCACACAAATCATTTATTAAAGGATTCAGCTGTTCACGTAAATATTTTGAGAAATTTTTTTTATCTTCATTAGACCCTAACGTATTGATCTTAAGCCTAAACCCATTTAACCCAAAAGAATTAAGTAAATTAACACTTAGCGCAATAACTTCCGCGTCTAAATATGGCGAACCTGCCCCTGGGCCGATGGCCTCGACACCAATTTGATGAAATTGCCGCAAACGCCCTTTTTGCGGCCGCTCACCACGGAACATTGGGCCGATATAAAATAATTTTGAAAGATTTTCCTGACGATCAAAACCATTTTGAATATAGGAACGGACAACAGACGCGGTTCCCTCCGGCCGTAAAGACAACCCACTGAGTTTAATGTTACCTTTATCATCTAAACGTTGGGACGCTAAATTCAATATCTGCTTTTGAACAATATCGCTGGTCTGGCCAATTGACCGCGCGAACAAATCTGTCTCTTCAAAAAAAGGCGTACGGATTTCTTTGTAACCGTAAAGACCTAAAAGGGTACGGCTTTCTTGTTCTAACTTCTGCCACAACAATGCTTCTTGAGGAAGAATATCAGATGTGCCTCTGGGGAAAGTAATCTTTTTTGACATAATACACCTAATATAATCTTAATCTTGAACCATATCAAAAAAAGGTTCGGGATTAATTCTAAACTAATGAGAATCAGCAAGTATCGGTGCTCATCGGTTTAGCCAGTGAAACATCCCTGAAGGATTAAAGGCGCCTTACCATAATTCTTTGGCAGGGCGCCTTGTCCTTGATCGTATATTTTGATAAGAAATAGATATGCAACCTCATAACCACTTATCTTTTCTTACTTAATTCTTTGTTTCATTTCTAAGCCAGGCTTAAAGACAACCACTTTACGTGGAGGAACAGGAACACTTTCCCCTGTTCGCGGGTTTCGTCCAAAACGTGCTTTTCGTTCTTTGATTTTAAAAACGCCAAAATTACGCAACTCTACTTTCTCATCACGCACCAAACTTTCGACGATCACATCAAATGTTTTCTGAACGATTGTCTTGACATCAACCTGCTTAATCCCGGTCATATCCGTAATTTTTAATACTATGTCTTTCTTTGTCATCAATATCACCTCCTAGTCCTAAGTATCGTATCAGCAAGATGTTACGATGTCAAGGCCAAAATGTCCCTGCACATTTCACCCTACATCTTCACCGAGAATTGCTCTTCACCAACTAATTCTTTAATATCATTCATCAAAACTTCCGTTGGATTAACATGCAAATCATCTCCAACCAAAATCTGCACACGTTTATACCTTTTCGTATCTAAATGCAAATATACAGGTGTCTTGCCTGGAAAACCGGCTAATTTTTCTCTTAACATCTTCAACCCATTTTTGGAAACACCGGATAAATTAACATTAATCGCTTTAATAGATTTATATGCCTCGTCGATCTTCTTAACATCATTAGCCACAAGGTTAACCATCTCGTCGCGAAAACCCACACGGCCAACAACAACAACCACCTCTCCCTCAACTAAAACCTCTGCAACCTTCACATACGTAGAAGGAAAGATGACCGACTCAATCTCTCCATCCATATCCTCAATCTTAATGATAGCCATTCGCTCATTTGTTTTTCGTGTGGTAGTCATCTTAACGCCATTAATAATTCCAACTATCTTAACTTCCTGGCCATCCACAGCATTGCGCAAAGTTTTTGTAGTATAGTCCGCAAACTCTTTCATTTCTACTTTATAATACGAAAGAGGGTGCCCACTAACATAAAAACCCAGCGTTTCCTTTTCGTACGTTAAAATCTCACGTTGCGACCATTCTTTAATATCCGGCAAACTTTCAACATCCTTATTAAATCCTCCGGCATCATCACCCATATTAAAAAAAGAAAACTGGCCGGACGCCTTCTCTTTTTGTGCCTTTGAGCCAATCTCCAAGGCCTTATCGACAATCGCCATCAACTGCGAACGAAAGGCCTTCAAAGAATCAAACGCCCCGCATTTAATCAAACTCTCCACAACCTTGCGGTTAGCCAAACGCAGGGCTACCCTCTCGCAAAAATCATAAAGCGTCGAGAACAATCCACCCGATCTGCGATTTTCAACAATCGAGTCAATAGCGGTTCGTCCTACATTTTTAACCGCCAAAAGGCCGAACCGGATCGTTTTGTTATCAACAACACTAAACTCGGCAATACTTTCATTGATATCCGGCGGTAAAATCGTTATCCCCATCTGCTCACATTCTTTGACGTACTCAACAACCTTATCTGTATTATCTTTTTCGCACGTTAAAACCGCACACATAAACTCAACAGGATAATTCGCTTTTAAATACGCGGTCTGATACGAAATCAAAGCATAAGCTGCCGAGTGGCTTCGATTAAAACCATACCCTGAAAAATAATCAATCAAATCAAACAAACGGTTAGCTTCATTTTCTTTAATCCGGTTAGTCTTTTGACATCCCTCTACAAACATACGCCTCATCTGATCCATAACTTCCTGGATTTTCTTGCTCATCGCACGACGGAGGTGATCCGCTTGTGTCATGGTAAAGCCTGCCAAAATACTTGCCATCTGCATAACCTGTTCTTGAAAAATAATAATCCCAAACGTTTCTTTTAAAAGGCCTTCAAGTTTTGGATGAGGATATTTGACGGGACTTTCCCCTTTTTTACGTTTAATAAAATCATCCAGCATCCCGCTTCCCATCGGGCCCGGACGATAAAGCGCTAAGATGGAAATTAAATCTTCAAACTGAGACGGCTTGATCTTTTTCAACAACTCACGCATCCCTGAACTTTCCAGCTGAAATATCCCAAAACTATTTGCATCCCCTAAAAGTTCAAACGTTTTTTTGTCATCCAGTGAAAGTTTTTCAACATCAATATCAATATCATGTGTCTTCTTAATCCATTTAACGGCCTCAGAAATAACGGTCAGTGTTCTTAAGCCCAAAAAATCCATTTTCAAAAGGCCTATACTCGCAACCCCTTTCATTGAAAACCCTGTCGTGACCTGCCCATCCGTCGTCTTAAAAAGAGGGACATGTTCTGTCAACGGCTTATCCCCAATCACCACACCTGCTGCATGAATTGAAGCATGACGACTTAATCCCTCGAGTACTTGAGCAGTATCAATAACCTCAGCAGCCGTGTTATCTTCCTTGTACAGCTTCTGCAACTGAGGTTCAACTTCCAGCGCTTCTTTCAATGTAATTCCTAACGTGGCAGGAATCATCTTTGCGATTTTATCCACATCGGCATATGGAACACTCATAACCCGTCCGACATCCCGTATAGCAGCCCTTGCCTGCATCGTCCCAAATGTAATAATCTGCGCAACATTATCCTTGCCGTACTTACGCGTCACATATTCAATAACTTCTGACCGACGTTCAAAACAAAAATCAATATCAATATCAGGCATTCCAGCGCGTTCCGGATTTAAAAACCGTTCAAAAAGAAGGCCATACTTAAGCGGATCGAGGTTGGTAATTCCTAACAAATAACTTACAAGGCTCCCGGCAGCTGACCCGCGTCCAGGCCCAACAGGGATCCCTCGTTGCCGGGCATAATGAATAAAATCCCAAACGATCAGAAAATAACTGACAAATCCCATCTTCTTAATTGTGGTTAACTCATGTCTTAAGCGCTCCTTGATTTCAAGGGTCATCTTGCCATAACGCTCTTTGATGCCTTTAATGCACAAGTCTTTCAAAAACTCATCCCGAATCACTCCTCCCGGGGGGTCATATCGCGGCAAATGATACTGATCAAACGACAACTGAAGATTGCACTGATCCGCAATTTCAAGAGTATTCTTAATCCCATCCGGGACCCAACTAAACTCCCGCTTCATTTCCTCCGGGCTTTTGAAATAAAACTGGTCCGTTTTCATGCGCATCCGGTTAGGATCATTCAAAAAACTCTGCGTCTGAATACACAACAAAGCTTCATGCGCCTT
>JAGLHE010000001.1 GCA_023143685.1 Candidatus Omnitrophota bacterium | reverse complement strand
ATTGGGGATGGATGGGGTAGTATTTGTGGGCAAAGTGAAGTTGATTCGGGTTGAAGGGGTAATATGGGAGAATTGCTATGGCAGATGGACAAGGAAAAACTTATCACCACAATTTGCAAGGTGAAGATCGCAAACGCATCGAGAAATTTATAGATAACCGCTGTTTGCAGCTAGCAGATGCGAGCGAAAGAGCAACGGATAGAGTCCTTAAATTTTTATTTCTGGTCAATGCAGGTGGGGCGATTGCCGTCCTTGGCTACCTGGGCACCGATAGCGACAAGATGTCTCTTGGCTACGCAAAAATCACGTTACTTTTTTATTGCTTTGGCCTTATGTTTGTGGGTTTTACAAAAACAAGTGAATACTTCCGATTTTTTGCGCTCGCATCCAAATGGAATGAAGATAAAAATTTATTTTACGGAGAAGATCTTTCATGGGAAGATTTGTGGAATAATGACAATACACGTGCAAATAATGGTTTGGTTATGGCGCGATTTTTTGGTATAGCTTCTGGGGTATGCTTAATCGTCGGCCTTATTATTGGTGGTATTGCTTTGAATGGTAAGCCCCAAGCTACCACTGATATGAAAGCAGATGTTGTGGTAATTACGTCTCCGCAGGTTATTACAAAAAACGTTCCGTCTGCTCAAACCGTCACTGAATAGCTTCCGTCTTCGCCAAGGCTTCGACGGAACAAAACGGAGGATTTTCGATAGTGGATTAGGTTGGTTAAAGGATAGAAAAATATAATGCCGATTAGTTGGAATGAAATCAAAGATCGTGCTATGGTTTTTAGCCGGGAGTGGGAGAACGAGAGCCGGGAACGCGCGGAATCACAGTCTTTCTGGAATGATTTTTTTAATGTCTTTGGAATTAACAGAAGGCGCGTAGCGAGCTTTGAAGAGCCTGTAAAAAACTTGGATGATAATTACGGCTTTATAGATCTGTTCTGGAAAGGAACGCTGCTTGTCGAGCATAAATCGAGAGGGGAAGACCTTGGCAAGGCATATTCACAGGCATTAGATTATTTTGCAACACTTAAAGAACGTGAACTTCCTAAGTATGTGCTGGTTTCTGATTTTGGACGGTTTAGATTATATAACCTGGACGATGACGAACAGCATGAGTTTGAACTTAGCGAATTGCATAAGAATGTAAATCTGTTTGGATTTATTGCCGGTTACACGCAAAAGAAATACCGAGAAGAAGCACCTGTCAATATAGAAGCCGCAGAATTGATGGGGAAACTGCATGACGAGCTTTTAGAGAGCGGGTACAGGGGGCATGAATTAGAAGTTCTTTTGATGCGACTTTTGTTTTGCATGTTTGCAGATGATACGGGGATATTCGACAGAAATATCTTTGTCGATTACATCAGGGACAAAACCAATGAGGACGGGAGCGATCTTGGGGCGCATTTAACATTAATATTCCAAACGGTGAATACAATGACGGCAGAGCGTCAAAAGAATATTGACGAATTGCTTAATGAGTTTCCGTATGTTAACGGGGGGCTGTTT